>CAYPZY010000175.1:0-6461 GCA_964415155.1 uncultured Bdellovibrionales bacterium | reverse complement strand
TCGTCAGCGTGTCGGTCGGTGTGTTAAGATCGCGGTGGGTAGAGAGGCTAGTGTATTTCCATCATGGACGCGCCAATCTTACTTCCATCGTGGCAGTGGAGACGTACCACTAAGCGCGTCCTCCACTCACCAACAAAAACTTACAAACAGTTCGGATTTCTATATTGCCAATCATTTTGTTTGGTCAAAATGACGTTGTCGTTATAGTCGAATAGTGAATCAATACCGTTAGTAATAAACGCGGTAACTTTGATCTGGCTATATTTTGAAATTACGCCGGGCGCGAAGTTTTCAAAATGAAAAAGCATGTGAGTCGCTCTGTCATCAAGCCATGTTACCTTAGCATTGGGGAACTCCACCAATTTTACTTGGTACTTTTTGAAGTCGCGGGTAAACACATCTTTTTTCATAGCGACAGTAAGGCTTAGGTGATTATTTGCGCCACCATCTTTTACGACTTTCAATGCGTCCATCACAAAGATGGTACAGCTTTTGTCGCCGTAATCTGTGGCGTAAGTGGCTACTCTAAAGAACACTATTAGTATGATAGAAAATATTCTCATAAAGGACTCCTTCAACAACGTAATAAGTACCATGGAATGACGATTTTTTAAAGGAGCCCAAGGGTAAGGTATAAAGATTTCTAAAGCTAAGCGCGCAACTCTTTCCGCGATACAAAAGTGAAAACAGCGATTTGCCAGACCAGGACTAGTAGTAAGATACCGGTTTTTGAAAGCGGCAGATCTCTGCTTTCAAGGAATACTTTCTTGCTTGGGTCACCCTTCCTCGGTTCGTCAAATAGCTTAAAGCCGGTCCCGATCTTCATAACTTTTGTTTTACCGTCAACGGGCTTAGGAAGTTCGCTAACCTCAAAAGTAACAATAGAGAGAGCCAAAAGTAAAATAAGTAGACTTAATGTTGAAATAAAGGCGACACGAGAAGCGCGCGCGGTCACTATAATTTCGCGCTCGTCACGTTCCTTAATATTTGCTAAAGGCCTAAGAGTTTGTTCACGAATTGAGGTGCTAAACAGTAGTAGAAAGAAAAATATAAAGAGCGTTGCGACCCAAATCATGAAGTTCCAGGAAGAGATTTCCCAAAGAATTTTGACTGTTTTAGATGCCTCGGGTGTGATTCCCCCGGAACTACTCCAAATGACAGTAACTATCGCAAAAGGCAAAGCGTATAAGAGGTAGCATTGGATGATTTTCCCTAGTTTCTTCATTTTTCTTACTCCTTAAATGTAAAGATTTCTTCAATTTTAGTTTTGAACACTTTGGAAAGACGAAAAGCCAACTCGAGCGAAGGGTTGTAGTTTCCCTTTTCAAGAGCAATGATCGTAGCCCTTGTTACACCGAGTTTGTCTGCCAGCTCCTGCTGAGTAATTCCCTTAGCTCCTCGCAATTCCGCGATTTGATTTTTCAAATGTGATTCTATCCGTGGCATGTCATGTATAATAGACTTTACTTTTGGAAATGTAAAGTCTATTATACATTTGGTTGATGCAAGAGGCCTAAGTACTCGCCGCGCGTTCAATTACCCAAACTGATGATCTCAAATCATAAACAATAATTTTTCTTATTTTACATACATCGATATAACGCTTACAGATTTTTAAAAGGAGAATAAAATGAAAAGTCTATCTTATATCGTTCTATCAGCTGTTGTTGCTTTCGCAGCTTTAAAATCGGAAGCTCGTTCTATCGCCCGTTACTCACGCGTTTCTGAAATGCAGGTTATAAAAGCCGATGGAATATTTAGTAATGTACGTCGTGCTTTTCTTGGCGAATTCGCCTTCGGCGGTGAACCAGGTCGTTACCAAGCCAGCACTTATAATTTAAGTCTCGACGGTAAAAATATTGGCCTTCGTGTGAAAGAGGTTCGTGCCATCGGTTGTGGTTCAAATGAGCTTGTATTGGAACAACAAGTGATACCCGGTGAGCGACTATCCACAGTCATCACTATGAAGCTTGTCGATCACACAACTCGCACTTGTGAAAACTATATTCCCTTTGTATGGGAGGCGGAAGTCGTTTCAACACCGCTTGCTCATCATTTACCCGTCAGTTACCTCATAATTAAGGGCAATCCCGCTGCTCCCGGTTTATAAATAGATACGGCCGTCACCATCCTGTGGCGGCTTTTTCCAAAGTTATGACTGACAAACCTCGGTTTTTTAACGACAAGTTTGGTCTCTGAAATCACTTCGAAAAACCTATAAACCTCTTAAAATCATTTGGGAAATGGTACGAAAATCGCATTGCTCTTGGCGATCGAAGTACGTTTGTTGAAAAAGATGAATTTAAGAGCCTACTTATTTTTACCTCTCCTATTGCTTCCGCTTGCCTGCGGGGAGCATGGCGATCTTCGTCCTACCGACATGCCAGCAAATTCCCAAAATTTAAAAGAGCTGAAAGAAGATTTAGGTTTTTACAATATTTTTTCACAGAACATCCCATCCGCCGTCGTCGCGGCAAGCCCTTCGGTTTTTGAAATTCGCATATTAAGTGGTGAAGGACCAAACGATCTTGTCTATGCCGATGTCACTAACGGCAAAGGTAAAGCAAAATCTGAAAAAATCATGAAACTCACCACAATGGATGAGCAGAACAAGTTAATTCTCGTCAAACAACTTGAGGGTTGCGTTCGTGAGAAAATTGATAAGTGTCCTACGATGATTAATTATCGCGGTACGGGATTTTTAGAGGGCGATGGGAAAACGCTATGGACGAACGCGCACATGTTGAAGGCGGCATCGGAGACTTCAGCGAGGTTATCGGGACAATCGATAGAGGATCTCATACAGAAGCAGGCGAAAGTGCGTATTTTTGTTTTTGACCACAATGGTGAAATGGTCATTGATCCGTTCCTCGACGAAGTGACGATTAAAAAAGCGCCCACGAAATCGGTTGCTGCCAATTTGAACGGTACTTTTTTTTCTGAAGATAGTGATTTTATCGCACTTTCATTGTCGAAAGAAATTGGCAAACCTCTGAAGGCAGCTGGGGGCCCGCTGGCGCCCAACGCACGAATTTTTTTGTTAGGCTATCCTGGCTGCACCAATTGTCAGAGCGCCAAAGATGATTATGTTGATCGGTCCCCAAAACCAAATTCCGATGGTATCGGCCTAAAGGTCACTTCAGGAAAAATATTAGATCAAACTACCGTTAAAGATCTTATTGCGATTGATTTCAATTCTCCATCTCTAAATTTTGATAATATTCTTTTTTACTCGGCCGACTCTCACGACGGCATCAGCGGCGCTCCTATTTTGAACGAGCAGGGTGAAGTGATAGGGATTCACGCTGGTGGAAAATCGTTAAAAGAGATGCGCCTGTCTCGCGGCGTGGTTTTGCCAAAGCAAGAGTAGTCCCGCACTCGACATCATTTCGCTTTCGTAGAATAAATATTTCGCCAATAGCCCCAGGGTTTGCCGGTGGCGGGGTCGGTGAAAACTTCCCACTTTTGTTTGACATCGTCTTGCCGCAAAAAACTGAATTGTCCGAGGTCAAAATCTGCACCGGTGGCGCCAAACACTGGACGTCCCGATGTTACGAAAAGCTCTCTAAGATCAAACCCTGTCGCATTGATTTCAAGTGACTGTGTTTCACCGGGTGATGCTGAGGGGAAAATCGCCAGGACTTGACCCCTTTTATCCTCGATGCGAACAACAGGATAAGCAATCGTGCCATGAGGTACTCTGCGAGTGACTTTCAAACAGCTAGGCTCGCATGTCTGAATATCGTGATGATCTGTAGTCGTGTTCGCTAGTGGCTTGTAGTTTGTCTGTAAGATGTAGAGCGTATTTTTGAGCGCCTCTTTGGGTTTCACGTCGTTAACTTCGCCAAATAAAATTAAATGCTCATAATTGCTGCTGCCCTTATAGTGTTTTTGTAAGACATGTTCTGAACCGCAAGCGATCACTGCTACAAATTTTTTGAACGCGGGATCTTTGGCCTTTAGAAAGAGGGGGCTGACATCAAATCCAGCTCGATCAACGATTTCATTTTTTGTGGCGTGCGAGATCCAAATCACTGTCTTCACTTCATCGTCATTGAGTGCTTGCCACAGATCAAATTGAGTGGCGTTGTGCACCACCTGTGGTACACCAAGGGCAGTTACTTCGGACTCTCTAAAGATTTTTTCTAGTTCAAATGTGATTTCTCGGTTTTTGGATCTGAACCAAAAGGGACCACTGTTCCACTCGTTAAGTGAGGTAAGTAAAACGATTCGCGACGCCGCTTGAGCAGGAGCGGCGCTTATGTTTAACAGAATCAAAAAAAGGATTAATTTTTTAAGGTGTGACATGGTTTACCTTTGTGCAGATAAATTTGCTTTTACAATTTTTACTGCGACTGAATGAGCACTCGCGGAGATACTTCTTGACGCCAAGGCTGCGTTCCACACACCATTGCCAATCTTTTCTAACTCTTGCATCGGCGTCTGGGGGTTCGCTTGGAGTAGTGATGCCACTTTACTATCGACGGTTTCGCCGATCAAATTTAATTTTGTGACTTCGCTATTGTAAGATTTCATTTCGGTGAAACTTACACCGAGTCCGCGAGCTTGTTGCTGCGTTATCTCATTAAACTGAAAGCAATTCGAACCATCAGTCGACTTCAAAAGAAGCACACCCACGAGAGTTATTACGATTGTTTCCATGTCGATTTTGCGTTTCTCGATCGCGTGATAAATTCCGAGCCCCGTGAAAATAGCACCTGGTACAATGAACCACATTCCCACAGCGGGAAGAGTGCCGAGGGCCACAATTCCTAAACTCGCCTCAGACTTCGTAGATGAAAAAGTGCTCCCGAAAACTAGAGCAGTTACTACTAAACAACTAATTATTTTTTTCATAAGATCTCCTTTGTGTTAGTGTTTTATATCAAATAGCCAGTCGAATTTGACCTTACTTGACCTAACCTGGAAGGAGACAAAAAAAGGCCTAGCGGTTGAAGGCCTCTTTAAGGAAGTATCCGGCGTTAGTTCTACGTGTCTCTTCGACCTTTGTATCAATGAAGGAGTTCAACAGCGCTTGGTTGCTATGGAGACGATCTAATAGGTGCAATAATTTTTCGTTTGAAATCTCTTCAGTAAGATAAGAAGCGGGAGGTATTCCGTAACCACGATTTTTTACTGTTGGTGGATAACTCATGGCCATGAAAAACTCAAGCAGGTCATTACGGAAACCAATAAAGTTGGAATTACCTTTCTTTACGAGAGTTTCTTCGATCTCAATTTTATCTAGGTTTCTCTTTACATCATTGAGAAATTCAATGTGCTGCTCTAGCTGGTAAAAGCTAAGTGCTAAGTTAGAAATCGTCGCCGGGCCAAGTCTTTTGAATTCCCAGTAGTGTTTTTTTCTTTGTTCGAGAGTGGATTCAAAATAGGAATCTATGTTATCAAGTTGCTCGGGGACTTCACCAAAAAGTCCTTGGTCGGCGTAAAATCGTGATAGAGAATTAATCTTAGCAAAGGCGGCGGTTATATTTTTTCCACGAGCTGGAAAATAGTAGCCCTTTTGAGTAGCTTCGCCGACGTTTTTGATCAGGGCTTCATCTATGAGCTTTAAATCATTGAGGACATCAAATAGTTGCTGCGGAGAAACTGGATGTCTATTCATTCCAGGACGATCAATTGCCGAGCGGAGAACTGAAAAAGTTTCTGTTGCACAATTTTTACCGGTGAGCGTGTAGTTACCATCATGTGACCAGTAGCGTTCCAAGAGGCGATCCACCAAAAATTTCTTTTCCTTGTGAGTGATGTTGAGCGGAAGACTGATCATGTTGCGATCTTCAATTTCAGTATAGTATTTGATGACGTTGGTAAGAGAAGAGATTCCAATAGATGACTTGTAGCCACCAGTCAGACCACGCCAATAATTGATTTTGTTTTCATCAATGAGGGCGGCAAAACCAATAGCGATGTGATGAGCGATGTCGGCCAGACAATGACCTTGTTCTTTGGGACAGATCTCTAAGCGTAACATGATATGGCCCCAAGCACTTGCCAAATCGTCGCCTGGTGTAACGAACATCAAATGAATCTGACGAACACGCTCAACTGTCAATTCCTCGAGAAAGAAGCGGTTGGTAAGCCCATCGCTGACTTTAATTTGTTTTAGTGGTGTACAGGAAATATTCGCTGGCGCACCGAACTTGTCGGTGAAAAATCGATAGATAGTCGGTAGACGACAAGGAAATTCTTGGTCATCCAAGAAGCGCCCTAACTGAAGTTTAAATAACTCATCCGTGGTAAGTGAACTTTTTGCAGCGGAAGTTAGTATCGAGCGAATTTTTGTTAACTCGCCCGAGTTATTTTTAACGCTTTGCCAGTACTGGTTGGCACGCAACTCGATCGCGTTCTGAGCATTGTTTCTAGCCTGCACCAAGGTGCAGACTAGAGTGATGAATAGAAAGGTGAACCACTTACTCATATTGCATTGATTGAATGATTATCGC
>CAYPZY010000174.1:0-6504 GCA_964415155.1 uncultured Bdellovibrionales bacterium | reverse complement strand
CGCATGTTTGTTTACAAATTTAATCCGCGCACAGGTCATTACGAGATTGAAACGCGAAATTTCGGCGCCATTAAAAAGCAGCTGCTATTTCATTTAACCAATTTTGGTCAGCCCATCATTCAAGTCGAGGATGCTAACTACGAAAATCGCGGCGAGCTTCTGCTTCAGCACCTTCACGAAGGTGTCGATATGCAACCCAACTACATGAGTGAAACCTTAAAAAATCTCTACTTAATTTGGGGTCGACCGGTAAATATGATTACTGTGATGGATGGTGAAAAACGCATTTATCATTTTAACGGCAAAGAATTTAAAGATACGCCAATCTCAGACCTTCCGAGATAAGCTATTCGTCTTTTTGTAAATCAACAGATAAGCGATTAAGAGCTTCTTGATCTTTGGCTTCGATCTTAAAGAGCCAACCTTCGCCGTAAGGGTCTTCTGTAATGAGGTCTGGCGATTCAATGACTGCGGAATTTATTTCAATTATAGTGCCATCAATAGGGGCATAAAGATTTATCGGCCCATCATCGGTTTCAATCTCACCACAAACCTCGTCGCCTTCCACTTCACTGTTTTCTTCGGGCAGAATAACATTCGAAGCTGAATCGGCATAAATAACCCCTTCGTCGTTTAAGCCAACAGTGACAACGTCACTATCCACAACGACCCAGTGATTACCCATATAGGTGAGAACATCTTTATTCATACGATCATATTAAGAATGGGGCTACAAAGCGTCAAGTGTTTTACTGGCGAGGCACTCTCTTAGTATAGTTTAAATTTTAAGGGAGCAAATATGATTCTTTATTCTTTCAAACATTCTACAAATCCTCTTAAAGTGCGCATGGCCTTTGCCGAGATGAATCTCAAGTATGAAATAAAAGAAATCACGCTATTTCGCGGTGAACATCGGCGGCCTGAATTTTTGCAAGTGAATCTCTTGGGTAAAGTGCCCGTGCTTGATGATAAAGGATTCATCTTAACCGAATCTAATGCCATTCTTACTTACCTTGGCCGACAATATGGTGGTGACTTATGGCCGCGAGATAGTCAAGGCGAAGGCAAAGCAATGCAGTGGCTGTTTTTTGAGAGTAGTCAGTTAGCAAATCCATTGGGTCATATTTGGTTTAACACTTTCGGTAACCCTAAAGTTGGCAGGCGCGTTTACTCGCAAAGTGAAATGTCAGCAGTGTACGAAGATGCGGAGTACACTTTGACCTTTCTCGACGCACATTTCTCGACACACAACTTTCTGTTAGGGAATTCCTTTTCACTTGTCGATTGTTCAATTGGCGTTCAAATCGCATCACTTCGTGATACGCCTCTCGGCAGTCTGACAAAATGGCCCAATCTATTTTCTTACTCTCAGCGGATTGTCTCGCGACCAAGTTGGAAAAAGGCAGGCGGCGAGGGAATTTTCGATTAAAATTTGTGCAGATTTTTGTGAATCATAAACGAATTGCTTTCTGCACGTACTTCACAGACAATTTCATTGTAACAATGGAGGGGTTATGAAGTTTTTTAATTTATTAATCGTTGCGAGTATGGTGTTTGCCACTCAGGCCAACGCTTCTAGCAAAAAAAAGAAAGCATCTGCATCTGCTAAAGGAGCCTTTTCACAAACTGGTGAGGCTGGGCCTTACGGAATGGCGGGCTGTGGTTTGGGTGCAGTTTTATTTGGCGATCAACCAGGTAAAATTCAAATATTGGCGGCAACATCAAATGGTATCGTATCGGGTAACCAAACTTTTGGTATGACCACTGGAACTCTTGGTTGCGGTGATCGTAATAAGTTTGTCAAAGCTCAACAGTTTATCGAAGTAAACAAAGTTGCAGTTGAAAACGATTTAGCTCGTGGTGGTGGCGAAACTTTGTCGGCGCTATCATTTGTTATGCAATGTCAGAATGCTGATTTTTCGGATCGTCTAAAATCAAATTATAAATATGGCGCGACTGTTGACGAATTAAGTGTGTCAGCTGCCGATGCTTGTAAAATTTAATAGGCAGAAGAGGAGTTAAAAATGAAAAAATTGATTTTTGTTTTAGTATCTTTAGTTAGCTCAATGGCTTTTGCTAAAAATTACGGCGAGGCTGGTTGTGGTTGGGGATCACAAGTGATTGGTAAAGATGGCAACCAAATCTTAGCTGCTACTTTAAACGCAACTGGAATGAACACTATCGGTATGACTTTTGGTACTTCTAACTGTGTTGACGGTGGTGCTGTTGCCGCTAACAAAGAAGTGCCACTTTTTATCGAAGTTAATCGTGTAGCTCTTGCTAGTGAAGCTGCGCGTGGCAGTGGTGAGACTTTAGCAGGACTTGCTAGTCTTATGGGTTGCAGCTCAAAAAGCTTCGGCAAAGCATTGCAATCAAATTACGATCGCATTTTCGTAAGTACTGATATGAACGCCAATGGCATTCGTTCTGAAATTTACAGCGTTGTGAATGTCAACAAAGCGCAAAATTGCGGTAGCTGAGTTCTCAATTTAAATGTTTATGTATCTACAGGGGGCTTAAATAGCCCCTTTTTTTATGAAGTGGAGGAATGCCATTTTGGCTAAGACCTCCAATATTTCTAAAAGGCCATTTCAATTTTCTTGGCTTGAGCTGCTGGCTTTGCTAAAAGCGGACCGACGATTTCATTATGACGAGCCATAGCCTCTGCCAACTTTTGAATAATTTCTTTATCACCGTTCTTAGATCTTTCTTTGATAGCAGTTTCAAAGACCGCGACTTTTTCTTCGAAGGTTTTTTTCAACGTTGCTGAGGGGCCCATTTTCTTACGAATTTCGGCAACACCGCTCTCACCAATCTTCAACTTATTGCCGTAGTATCTGGTCACTGAAACTATATAAATGGCTTTCTTTTTGTCGGCCTGGGGAAGATCCAGATTTGCCAGTTGATTCACATAGAGGTTCCCAAGGCTTGTTTGCGTGAGACTCTTCATCGGACCTGCTAAGTCAATAGCCAGTTTTTTTGCGATATTTTCCCTGTCTCTTGTTTCTAGATACTCCTGAATGGCGCTTTGGTAAGGATAGGTGTCCCTGTGACCTGATGTTTGAAAAGATAATGCCTCGGCTGAAATACTTGCGATTTCCTCGGGACACATTATTTCTTTCGGCATTTGTACTTTAAAGCCGCTCCTTATTTCGGAGTATACTTTTTCGGGTTCCGTTTTAGCATGAATCTCCTGAATATCGGAAGGTATTGCTTTCGGATCGTCAAACAAACACTCGGAAAAAGATGAAGAGGAAAAAAACTGAACAAGGACTATAAATAAAAATGGTGATGTGATTTTCATTTGACCTCCGGATACCGTTAGTCTGTTTACTTAATTGTAAGAGCTAAAACCGTTAATATCCATCTTCCTAATGGCACAGTGATAGAACTAGACAGTTGCAAAGTCGGTACCGGTTAAAATTTAGGTATTAATACCCGTTGATGTCATTGCGATTTTTGAAAGTTAAAAAATCTTTTAATTTTTTCAACTTTTTCTTTTGCCCATTCTCCTAGGGGAATCACATCATCTATGTGGTCGCAATGTTCCTTCCACTTGGCCGATTTTTCCTTCCATGAAGCAGAAAGTTTGGCAACACCATCGCAAGGATGGAGTACTTCTAAAAAACCCAAGCTGAAAAGGAGACCGCTAAAGAGACCCTTCTTTTTATCTTTTGACGTTTTTAGGTCATCGCCTTCCGTTCCATCTTTCTCATTGGCAATCGCGAAAGGGATAAGAAGGCTCAAGAGGGAAAACGAGTCGGGTTTTTGCAGTGACTTTTCAAAAACACTAAATAACTCACCAAATGACTTTGCTTTAGTGATGTCGATTGGCTCTGCACGATTCAATACAATTTCACCGTCATCAATTCTGTTGAAGTTGAATTCCAATCTTTCTTTCCCGGAAGTGAATTCAAGAACTCCGCCATTTTGAGAGATCTTCGCAAGGCCTTCAATTTTATTGGTTGCTATAAAATTCAAAACTTCGCGTTTTAACTTGGCAGACTTTATTCTTGCAGAAAGCTCTTCAGGACTTTTAGCAAACTGATACAGACTTACGTGCCTACTAAATATTATTTTCTGTTCTTCATTAAGTCCATAGGATTGGAGAGGAATTAAAATACCTAACAAAAATAAGATAGTTTTCATATTTCTATTATAAACGAATAATTGACTCGCGTTAAGTGGTAATCAGGTTTTTGGACCAAAGCAATGGTTCAGCAGTAGAAAACTCCTTTGAAAAATCGCTCCAACTTCCTCGTAAAACTTTTAATTTATCTTTGAATAACTAACGCATTTGCAATACAAGATCTTTATGCATCCGCTTTTGAATTTTCTTTTTTCTATGATTGTAGGTACTTCTGCGTTCGCAGAATCGCCTGATCAGGCTGCGCAAATTGCTTTAGCTGAAAAAGTTTATGAGGATTTGCATTGGCGAAAGCTCATGCACTTTGAGAAAACCTATTTTGGCTTTTTTGAAAGTCAAATCGACGGCCCCGGTTTTTTTATTTCGCCAAATGGTAAATATTCTTTGCGTGAGGAACTTACGGCGACTATGCAGGCGTTCTTTTCCGCTACAGAGGGCTTAGCGGAAGAAAAAATTGCCCAATGCCGTTTTCCTGCTCGCTACTCGTATTTAAAAAAAAGGCTAGCGCAGAAAATTTCGAAGTGGCCCGATAGGGTCTGCCCCCATTATCAAAGATGGTACGACACTTTGCTGGGCGAGTCGTTGTCACTGGTCTTCTCGAGTTACTATTTAAACAATCCTTCATCGTCGTTCGGTCACACCTTTATTCGTGTGAATAAAGCGCCATCTGCCAAAGATGGCAAACGCTATGAACTTTTAGATTATGGAATCAGTTTTGGAGCCAATGCTACTACGAGCAATCCGCTAGTGTATGCGTTCAAAGGAATGTTTGGAATGTTCCCTTCGACATTTAACAGCATGCCTTACTACTATAAAGTGCGAGAGTACAACGATGCGGAATCTCGCGATCTCTGGGAATATGAATTGCGAATGAGCAAAGACGCAGTGAAAATGTTTCTGGCGCACATTTGGGAGTTAGGACCAAATCCAATTGATTACTGGTACCTCACTGAAAACTGTAGTTATCACATGGTTTCAGTTCTAGAGGCAGCCGATCCCTCAATCAATCTACTTGCGAAATTAAAAAAATATGTGATTCCCGCCGATGTTGTGCAAGCCGCGTGGAATGCGGGCCTCGTGCGCGAGTTTCATTACCGACCGTCGATTCGCACGGAATTTTACACACGGCTGGCGGAGCTTTCGGGTGATGAGCGTGAAGACTTAAAAAATATTATCAAGCAGGTGCCGCTGGTTGGGGAATTCCCCAGGAATAAAAAAGTTTTGGACACGGCAATTGATTACATGGATTATCACTATGCTATTCAAGTGCAGAGCCCAACTCCAGAAAGTAAATTTAAAAATCAGCTGTTAAGCGCGCGCAGTAGAATTCCCGAAGTTACTGAAGGGTTGCACATTCCGCCACCGCAGCTTGAACAGCCGCACTTGTCACACCCTTCCTGGCGTTTGGGTTTAGGTTACCAGTCAAATCGTGTGACATCAGATGCGTTTGTGGCTCGGCATAGCTTTGCTTTGCACGACCAACTTGATCCCATGATAGGTTACCCCGAGTACGCACATATCATGTTTTGGGAGATGGCTTTAAGTTATAGTCCATCAAAGGCGCGCGCAGACCTCGAAGATTTTACTTTGTTTGAACTTGTTTCAACCCCACCTTTTGGTGAATTTAGTCCCGATTTGTCATGGCGAATGAAGTTAGGTGTTGAGCGTATTCGCAATGAAAACTGTGATTTTTGTCACGCCGGTGTTTTTAATTTTGGCTCAGGAATCACCTTCAAACCCTTTTCACAAGCCTTCACCGCTTTTTTTGGATTGCGAGCGGGATTAATGTACGTTGATGCTTCTCCATTTTGGTTTGGGGGCGCGGGTCCACAGGCTCGGTGGCGCTTACGAGTGGGGGAGAAATTGAACCTCCTCGCTGAAGCTTGGTGGCGGTGGGACGCAAATGTAGCGGTAGGATTTTTTCGTGAACTCAGCGCCGCTGCCCAATGGAACTTTTCTCGCGAATATGGACTTCGCTTGCAAGTGAAAGATGTCGGTTTTGATGTTTCATCAACGCTTGAAGGGATGTACTATTTTTAATATGAGGATTTTTATTTTATTGAGTGGATTATGGTTGGCGGGGTGTTCGTCTCTTCTTTACTATCCGTCATCGCAAAAATTTTATGATCCCAAAAGATTGAACTTAGCTTATGAAGACGTTCACTTTAAAATTCCCTCTGGCGAAAAGCTTCACGGCTGGTGGTTTCCCGCCAAGGGAAAGTCTAAGGGCACCATCGTATTTTTTCACGGTAATGCCGAAAATTTAAGTTCGCATTTTTTATCTTTGTCGTGGTTGCCTGAAAAAGGTTTTAGTTATTTTATCTTTGATTATCCAGGTTATGGCGAATCAGAGGGTA
>CAYPZY010000173.1:0-6532 GCA_964415155.1 uncultured Bdellovibrionales bacterium | reverse complement strand
GGTAGGATGAAGTGCGCTTAGACCTTTTGTGAGAACTTCCGCAACGCCTTTCCAAATTGAAGCAGCAGGAAGCGGTAACCGTTCAGAAGTGAACTGCGAAATATCACCTTGAAAAATGAAATAAAAAACTGGAACGGCAACCAAAGCTCCTGCAAATACGCCAAGAACATGGCCAATAGCTTGATGTCGGGGCTTTCCGCCCAACATGTAACCCGGTTTTATATCCATTAAAAGGTTGCTCGCATTGAGTGAAACTTCTGTGGTTATTCCCGCCGTCATCAAATTTGTAGGAATGTTTCCAGGGGCTAAAACGCTATAAGAAATCTGCGTGAGCTTTGAAAGGGCACTTCCTGGAGTAATTGCGGTAAGACCCGTCGAGGTTACCGCGATTAATGTGAAAACAAAAACCAAAGGAATTGCAATTAAACCTAAATACCACTCGATACCAAACCAAACATGACCCATCCACACGGTTACTGCGCCAACGATAGGTATCCCCACCACGAAAATCCACATTGGTAATTCAATATTTTTGAGAGGATCAATTTGTTGTTTTTTCTTTTTCTTAAACGGTTGGCTAAACGCTTCAACAAGAATTTTTGGCTTCGAAAAAAAAGCATAAAGGGAAGCTGTGGTCATCATTGCGGCACCGGCCCACAACGACCACATCGTGATTGCTTTAAATTTCGCTTCACTAATGACACCAGCATTAATCATGATCGGCGCTAAAATAAAATAATTCACAACGCCGCCTAAGAGCATCGACATAGCGCTCTTCATGCTCATAAGTCCACCGGTGCCCATCATGACAATCGATGTTTCCCAATTGATGGTGAGATCCTTCATGGGAATTCCGCCAATCCTCGGGGTGGTAAATTTGTAGATGAAATCATCCCACGCGTGAGGAAGCGTCAGAGACTTTAACTTTAAAAAAGCCATCACAGCTTCATCGCGGATAGTTTCCATAAGTGCAGAAACGAACATTCCCGCCAATAAAAGTTTGGCCTTAAACAAGCCCTCTTTACCGCCCTTTTCTGCATGCAAATTATCAAGAACCACTCCCGCGGCATAACCTTCCGGAAAAGGTAGTTGTTCCTCGTTGATAAATCTTCTTTTTAGAGGAAACGCAAAAAGAACTCCTAAAAGTGACAGGACAATGATCCACCAAAAAGTCTGCCACATTGGCACAACTTTGTTTGTAACCATCATGTACGCCGGCATTGAAGCGATGAGTGGTGCCGTCATGTAACCCGCACTTGTCGCAATCGATTGCATCGCATTGTTCTCGAGAATCGTCATCTCGCTACCAATTTTTAAATTGGCAAACAAGCGGAACATCGCGAACGAAAGAATGACCGAAGAAATTCCCACTCCCAACGTCCACCCAGTCTTCACTCCAATGTAAATATTTGTCAGACTAAGAACTCCGCCTAAAAGCATCCCAGTCACAGCTGATCGCAAATTCAGTTGCGGCATATCGCCTTTGTACACATTTTCCAGCCACCACTTGTCCTTTTCCTCAAGCGACATCGAGTGAACCTGTTCTTCCGTCAATTCCTTAATCACAAAAGTCTCCTGGTGGGTGGCTCCCATGAGGTGCCTTCCTATGAGGTGCCTGGTTACAAATTAGGGGAGCGGCGTTTCATTTTTTATAGAAGGGGCACCATAAGTTGTCTAGATTTCAAATGAATATTTTGTTGTTACAGCGGTTTGCTGGTTAGACAAGCCAGTGGGTGTTGCGGTGCGTCCCGGATTTGTAACCAGGCACCTAAATAGGGACGCGTGGCTGTCGAGCATCTGAGTGAGAGTGAAGTTTTGGGAGTAGCGGTGGAGAGCGGCCTGGCCAAAGCGGTGGCGAAGATCGGCATTGTGGATGAGGGGGGAGAGTGTTTCGATTAGTGAGGGGACGTTTCGCGGTTGTGCGGTGAGGCCGGTGACGCCGGTGAGGTTGACGAAGTTGACGCCCGTAGAAAGATTAGTGGTAACGAGAGGTTTGGCGAAGGCTGCGGCCTCGATAAGAGAAATGCCAAATGCCTCACGTTCGTCGATGGATGGTAATACAAATACATCTGCGGCTTCGTAGAAACTCCCGAGTAAAGGCCGCGGGACATTGTTAAAGAAATGCACCTTTTCCTCCAAATTTTCCCTAGCGACGAATGCCTTTAATGAACCTCTAAGCGGACCATCCCCTACGACGATTAAAGTGGCATCAAGAGATTTCATGGCCTCCAATAAATACGACAAGCCTTTATATTCCACCAGGCGACCAACGAACAACAAAAGTGGCCGACCAAAAAGAGATTTAATATCACCTAGATCGCCAGCTATTTTTTCGTTAGTCCGAAAAATATTTTTATCAATACCAAAGGGGATGATGTGCGTTTTATTTTTATAGATCTTCAAAAGCGGAGAAGAGTCTATCAAGTGAGGAGAAGAAATGATGATGGCGCGGGTTTTCTCCAGCTGTTCCAGCAAAAAAGGTTTATAGAGTTTAAACAGGTGTGGATAACTTAAAACATCACAATGATAAGTCACGACGGTGGGAATCGACGTTCTGAAAAAAGCGAAAGTAGCAAGAGGGTTTGGCAAATGGATGTGCAGCAGATCGGCCTTTATATTCTTGGCCTCGCGCAGATACTTCAACGAAATTGGAGTGGATGCGATTTTAAAATTGGCATCCGTGCCAGTGATCTCCGAACCACTTTCAATTTCTGCAGACGAATTCGCGACCAAACACTTTACATTTAAGTTCCGCTTTTCCAGACCCGCCACCAAATCGGCAAGAGCAGATTCCATTCCGCCAGTCACAGGCGGCAAGTATTTTCCTATCTCGGCAACAGTCAGATCGGTTTTAGATTTTTTGAACACGAATGGCGAGTCACCAGGACAATAACCCGCCGCTTTCATTTCACTGTGGAAATCTCTTACGCTGGGATAGTAATGGTAAAATAGAACTTTCGAGTCAGCATTGTGATTGCCTAAAAATGATCTAACTGTGTCGCCTGGTTGCCACCGCTGAGAAAAAAAAGATCGCGCCCTAAGAATCTGGGACGCCCAAAAATGTGTTTGCGTCGTTACCAGTTTTTTTATTTCGGGATGGGAAACCAAAATCCCATCACTGTTACAAATGGCCAGAAGTGCGGAGTAAAAGGCCACGCGTGCCTCACGTCCCGGTATGTGACCGTTGATTGCGGGACTTATATAGACAAGATCAAAGGTCTGCCCTTCGGGGAGACTGCTACTAAATTTAACTTTACTTTTTTTGCGACGGGCGATCCTCTTAGCTTCTGTGATCATTGCCGAACTTAAATCCATTCCAAAAACTAAATGACCCATTTTTTCGAAGGCAAAGCATTCGCGTCCCGTCCCACAACCAACAACTAACACCTTGGCGTCGCTTTTCATTTGCGCCGCCTTGAGGTCCTCCAATTCAAAATCATCCAGGCCGCTATCTGCACAATCCGTATAAAATTTTAACTCTTGAGGAGAGGAGTAGCGCGCTACGGTTGTTTCAATAATTTTTTCAGGGTGAATTAAATCGCGAGAGGTAAGCACTTGCCAAAGTTGATCAAGACGACGTTTTACGAGTTTCATCATCAATAGCGTAGCAGAAAATTGGATCCACGCCACTTACAAAGAGAAAACGCCATGCCGAGCGCAAGATAACCAAAAATGAAAATCATCAGACCGAGAATGAAAATAAAAAAGGCCTCACTTTGCCAAGCCGCTGCACCGGAAAGAGCTTTTCTAGCATTATCTAACACCAGGTAAAATGGTGACAAACCCCTGATGATCGTTTGTAATCCGTTAGGCAAAACATTTACAGGAAAATAAAGGCCAGAGAATATCGAAGCAAGGTTTGAGAAAAGAAGTAAAGCACGTTCGCCGCGGCCAAAAATGACGTAGATACTAGCCGCAAAAAGCCCGAAACCTAAAAATAAGGGTAGAGAAATAATCGCGATAAACATGGCTTGCAGAAAATGCCAAAAAGAAAAATTCAATGGGAATAAGATCGCCGCCAAACCTAAAGTAAAAATTAAACGAAAAATTTCGCTGGGAAGTCTACTTATTACCCACATCAATAGCGGTCGCTGATGGGAGCCAGGCAAAAGCAAAAGTGTTTCAAGAGATCCCTGGCTAACAGATTGTTTAATCACCTGGACAGGAGCCTCGATAATTAGTAGCGGTAGCATTAAGATAAGTTCACCGGTGAGAACAAAAGTGAAGTAGTCGAGCGATGGTGAGTCGACTAGGGAGCCAATGACAGGTGAGAATGCTTTTGAGGTAAACCAATAAACATACAAACTGACAAAAACACCAACGGCCATTCCTAGGACGGACCAAAAACTGGGGTAATTGTCTTTTATTTCCATCATAAAAAATCGCTTCACTTCAGTTCTCCTCCTTGTAGGTGAAAGGAACGAGTTGCGACTTCACGTAGTTCGGGGTGACCATGATCAGTAAAAAGAATAACGCCATGGCGGTGCCAGCGCTTTAATATTTTAATGGCGCCAAGACGATTTTCAGGATCTAAACCGCGAAGGGGTTCATCCAATAAAATGAGTTTACAGTTTCGTAACATGATAAAGGCAAAGCGGACCAACTGTTTCATTCCAGAGGAGCATTGACCAAAAGGCGTTCTTAACGACTCTTCGAGAGGCAAAAGGTCTTTCCATTCTGTTAGCTGTTCATGAACGAATTTGTGCTCGATCTGATAAAATGAAGACAACAACAAAATATTCTCGATACCTGTAAGGCGCGGGAAAAAACTTTGTTCGTTAGCAGACAAAAAGGCGATGTGTTGACGTAGCTTTTTTTGATTGGCTTGTAGATCAAGGTCAGTGACACGAATATTTCCATGAGAGGGGCGGATAAGTGTGGCTAAAATACGAAGCAGGGTCGTTTTGCCAGCGCCGTTTTTTCCACTGAGACAAATAACTTCACCTTCATGAGCTTGAAAATTTATATTCGTTAATATTTTTTTGTTATTAAAGCTGCGCCCGAGGCGTTCGACTTCAATCATTGGGTTAGACGTTTAAGGCCGTAGTAAAAAGCTTCACCTAAAGAATCGCGCATCAAAGCTTTATAAAGAAGATAAATGAAATACGGTTTTTGATGCTCTTGTTTACGAATTCTTTCGGGATGAAGGTAGTAAGGCGAAATCTTTCGAAGCAACCAACTACCCATTGGTTTGGGGAGGCGGTTTTCGTGACCATAGAATTTTTCCAGTAAAACCAAAGTGACGCCAACAGCCGTCTGTAGGCGCAGAGAATCGGTTCGCTTTGCCAGTTTAAGCCAATCAAAACCCGGTTTCTCGTGAATTAACAGAAGATTGAGATCGTAAAGCCACTGAATTTCATCGAACAAATGTTGAAAAGCTCCGTGACCACAAAGGTAAACGAAAAGATCTTCTGCACATGGCTCTTTCATCCATTGCAGGCCAGGAATCATTGTCGGTCGGGAATCCTTAATAAACGAGTAATCAAGTGGCCGATCGACTAACAGACTACGGTGGATTTCAACAGGAAAATCGTTAAAGGTGAAAACGCAACGAAACTCACTTCCATACCATTTTTTTGGATTTAATGGTTTGCCACCCATTTCCTTTAGAGTGATCAAAGATTTTTCCCAGTTTTGGTTTTCGACAAAAATATCCAGGTCAGTAAATAATCGCTCTTCAGGGTTTTTGTAGTAGCGATAACCAACAGCCGGACCCTTGATGATCAAAATGGGCATTTTTCTATTAGCAAATTCTTTGTCGATTTGTTGTAAGAGAGTTAAAAAATAGAGGTGACGGACGGTTTCTGATTTTTTAGTTTCAACCAGGAAACCACGGCTAGATTCACGATTAGTAATATTATCAGACAAGTCCATCTCTGACATTGGTCGAAGGTCCCTCTTTTAAAACTTATCTGATTTTTGACTGACAACCAAGCGAAAAGTTTTTTTAGCGGCTGCCCATTTTCTCCCCAGTAAATCACTTTGCCGGCGCGTTCAAATCCCGTCACTTTTCCCCACAGATGTGCTCGGTTAATTGGTTCGAAAACTCCGGAGCGATCCCCCTTTAAGAAAAATTCACTTCGATTTTTAACTGCGCGATGAGAAATCCATTCATTGTCATGGCTGACGAGGACGATGTCACCTTCTTCAATTTCCAATTTTTTGGAGAAATTAACGAGAATTCTGTCGCCGGATTTGAGTACGGGAAGCATACTTTTACCCGAAAAATCCAGCGCCACTGTTTGCATGTTTAGGAACGAAGTTTTGTGGAGTTACAAAAGTTGGGAGAACCAGTACTAGCTTTGCGACCGCCACCGCTCATCCCGTTACAAATGGCGCCATAAACGGTCAGTTGTTCTGACGTCACTTTAGGTGGCTGATACTTCTTTTTGCTCTTCGTGAGATTTGTTTTCGGAGTTTTTTTCATTGCCGTCTCCAATCTTTCGCTTATTCGCGTATTGATATGTTTCGTATTTGATTTGGGCCAACATCTTTGAGTACTCTTTCCTTTCGATTTCATCGTTCTCGAAGG
>CAYPZY010000172.1:0-6540 GCA_964415155.1 uncultured Bdellovibrionales bacterium | reverse complement strand
GGAGCTTTTAGCTCTTCAAAAGGATATGGACCCAGAAGAATTTGCTCAAGAATACTATAGATACAGATAATCTTAAGAATTGCAGCAAGAACCAATCCGGCAGACACGAAAGACAATTGTGGATGCCTAATGAAATCGACGCTTATCAGGATCAAACCTGAAGCGAATGCACTGGCGAGTAACCTATATATATTTTCTGATCGGCTTGGCGCGCCTCTAACGACAGAAAGATCTTCAAACCCAAGCCAGAAAATAGGGACAAGGCTGCACAAACTCCAGATCAAAGCCGAGAATGAGTTCGTGAGGCTTTTCGGAAGATCATAGAACGCAATTCCAAAAGTCATTGCAACAACGATCCATGCACGAACGAGCTGTGAAAACGAATGCTTCTTTCCAAGATGCAAACTGAGCGCAAGCACAATACTACAACCAAGAATGATTTGAGGTTGCTGAGAAGCCAAGGTGTTTAGCCACGGCAAGAGGTTAATGCTGATCACCTGTCTGTAAGTAAAAGGAACATAGGACAATAAACAGTAGATGCTTGTAAATAACCAACTCGTCACAAAAAGTAGCCGGGCTGTTTTTTCAAATAATGTTTTCATTATTTCTGACTACCTTTTTGTTGAAGAATTTTCTGTAGCGCTGAATTTAAGTCTGAACTTTGGGGATGTTGCTGAACGCCTTCTTTCGCCATTGCCTCAGCTTGATCCCACAAACCCAATGCCATGGCCGCGTTCACGGCTACAACCTGAGCATCTTCAAGTCCCGGCTGCCGTTGCAACACAGGCTGTATCGCGTGCCACGCTTTCTCTGAATGACCTAGATGGAGATTGGTGCGCGCAAATCCGATCACAAAATCTGTGTATCCTGGAAATCGCGTTTTCCCATCTGAGTAAGTGCCCAGGGCCTTTTCAAACTGCCCCAGTCTTTCCAATGAAATTGCGTATTGAAAGACAAAGTCTGAATTGCCCGGATCTATTTTTAAGCACCGTTGAGCAGCATCCAACATTTTCATTTTGTTCCCGAGCTGGTTATAGCTTTGATGGAGGCGCAAACAAGCCTCGTCGGGGTTGGGCGACACCTGCATAAAGGTTTCGAGATATTGCGCTGCCTGTGTAAAATCTCCGAGCGCAATGGCTGAGTTGATTGCTTCATCAAGGTAGATGTGATTTCGCGGAAACATTTGTAGAAGTTTTTTTTGTAGTTCAAATGCTTCTTGAAATTTTTTTTCAGCTGTCAGTTTTTTTGATTGCGCAACCCACTCACCGACCTGATTTTGTGTTGAAACAGGATTGCGATTTGCATACGAAAGAATAAGGACCAGAACCACTGGAAAAATAAAGTTCCAAAAAGGCTGGGCCTGCTTCTGCTGTGATTCAAGTGCCGATGATGAATGATTTCCCAAGTCTTTATTTTTCGTTGGAGTCCACTGCAGGTCAACAGACATTCGTATGCGACCGTCTAAATATGAAAGTCACCGTCGATCACAGTAACGGCTGTGCCGCTCACAATGACCGATTCAAGATTTTCAAACTCTCCCACTGCTTCAACAGTTGCACGTCCAGGGCGTCCCATCCAATGCCCTTGTTCGGCAATAAACTTTCTCTCTTTTATCAGACCATACTTCCATAAATACGCACCCATACATCCCGTTGCAGAACCCGTGAATGCGTCTTCACTGGTGCTTGGGGGTGTCCCTGGATGGCGAGCAAATGTACTCGCATCCTTAGATTCCCCTGAAAGGCAAAAAAGATGCGGACCAAAAAAGTCTGAATTTTTGAAATAGTCCATATAGAGATCAGGATTCATTTTGACCTTGCGCAAAGACACCTTCGATTTTAGTGGAACTAGCAACATTGGAGTGCCTGTCGTGACAGTCTGAATTGGAATTTCTTCGATCAAGTCCGCCTGCTCTATATTGAATATTTCTGCGATCAATTTTGGATCATGTTCGCTGAGAAATTGCGGTTTTCTTTGAAACATTTTTACGAAAATTCCGGATGAATGAGCTTCAACATCGATCCGAATCGGACCTTCATTCAACTCCAGAGATATTGACGTGTCACTTTTTGGTTTGTCAATGAACCCGCTCTCAATGGCCGCATGTATCGATGCAATCGTGGGGTGGCCAGCCAAGGGGATTTCACGGCTTGGAGTAAAATATCGCGCCCTTAAAGTATGATTCTGCGATTTCATCAGGAACGCTGTCTCTGATTGATTCATTTCCTGTGCGATTGCCAACATTTTATCGGCGCTTAAATTGTCCGCTCCGAGCAACACAGCACATGGATTCCCGCCTAAAGGCTTCTCGGTAAATGCATCAACAAGTTTGAATTTCATATTTCCTCCGTCAACATAAGGGAAAACATTCCTACTGGTAGCCCTACCTTAAATAGGGTCCCTGGAATCCCCGTAACTCCACAAGATACTTTCCCCAACTTTAAAGTGAATCTACCCAAAGGTGCTTGTTGTCGTACACCCTTACGAGTGACTGTTTAAGCCAGTTTTTCTGTTCTGCGTTCATCGCTACTAGTGCACTTTTGAAGTCTGCTCGGTCTTTCGCTCGAAGTGATTTTGATTTGTAGAGCAGTTGAACCTCAGGCGCTAGAATCGAATACCCGTCTTTTGTTTCAATCAAAATTTCTTCCAATTTCTTGCGAACAGATTCGTTGCGCTTGAAGATCCATTCCCCATCCTCGACATCGTATAACATTATTTGAATTTGCCAGGGTTCGTTTTTAGATCGGCGACACCAAATATCCTGAAGTCCTTTGCCAATATATTCTGATTTTCTCCAAGGCCTTAGCTTCCCTGGTGGATCAGCAACCCACAACTCCCAGTCCTTCAAAGCTTTTTGAATTTTAAATTGATCGTTCCTTTTCACGATGACATCGATATCCTCATGCACGCGAGTTTGAGATCCCAAAAAAAGATCGATAGCCCATCCTCCCGCAATTGCCCAGTCACATTTCACTTCACTCAGTGTGCTTTTCAAATCCTGAGGCGAAAGTGGTTGCCAGTCAAAATTGAGGTTCGCCAAAAATTTTTCAACCTCCAGATCACTCCTCAGCCGAACAAATTTGATGTGAGAGAATTGGGGATCGATCATACATTTCTCATATTTTTTTCGAACTTGTTTGTGGGTTTTGATCGTCCACCAAATAATTGAGTCTTTGCTGAAGAAGCTTTTGCGAAATGACTCTCGATTTCCTGTGCTTTCCCAAATCTCTTCTTTGCTCAAAGACCGATGGATAGCCCTCTTCACAGCGCGAAACAGCGTAGTTGTAAAGGAGTGGTCGAGCCAAACAACCGTATCGACATTCTCCCATTTGATGGGAATGGTGCGCGTATAATTCCCATCAAGAACCCACTGATCTCGCTGCAGTTCTTTTTTGAGCTTGGCAAAAAACTCATCGTCACTTGGCCAATACCAATTCGGTCCCCAAAAGATTTGATCCATTTCGATGTATGGGATTTCAAGAATTTGTGAGAGTCTCTTGCTAAATGTAGACTTCCCCGAACCGCTCGTGCCAACAACATTAATTTTTTTCATGTCAGGTTTTTCCAATCTCAACCTAAAACTTTACTAGACCATGAATTTCTTAATCTCTTGAGCAATGTCATCAAGGCGTGCGCGAGGAAATTGCTCTGGGCCAGCATGCGAGAATCCAACTCGCTGACCGTCCCCTCTCATTCTTGGCACAATGTGGAGATGCGAATGCATGACTTCTTGTCCTGCAACTATTCCATCAGAAAGAAAAAGATTTGCACCGGCATGGGGGATCTCAGATTGCTCAATTGCCTTTAGGATTTTCTGTCCCGTCTGAAAAAGATGACCAACGACTTTGCTTTCAAGTTGCGTGAATCTCTCTTTGTGGATTTTCGGAATCACCAAAACATGACCTTCGTTTATCGGATGAATATCAAGAAAGCCAAGGCATGTATCATCCTCAAAAACAATACTCGCTGGCAATTCCCGATTGATGATTTTGCAGAACACACAGCTCATAATCTCCTCGCCGAATACAAACTAAAAAGTGTTTAAATTTAATCGGGCTTCTTCACGTGCGTCCATAATTAGATTATCAATCAATTGATCGACCCAGGTTCCTGTGAAGACGCAAAAATCATTTCATCGACTGAACATGAATCAAGTCAATTCTCAAATGACCTACCAAACTCCACCACGACTTTCGTCAATCATCAAACATTTGCGATATATTCAGTCTCGATAGTTTTCTATGAATGGACTTGGTGGAGGTTCCGACAGAGGTCGAGCGTTCAGGCCTATCATTTTTTTTCAAAGGTCCGATATAACAATTGATCGAGTGTAGAAATACAATATTTATGAACTTAACTTTGACCTTAAGGAGATGCAAAGGTATGTACACAACTAAAGACACGACAAAAAAGATTTTCTTTATGGCAGTAGCAACAGTGCAATTTATCATAGGGATTAATGCTTCGTTCGCCGTCGCCGCAGACGATAAACATGAAGCCGGGAAGTGCTCCAAAGAAGATGCGAAAGCTGCAGTCTTAAAAATGTGCGATATCATAGAGAAAAAGGGAGATGAATCGTTGAAAGACATTCAGTCTTTTCGCTTTTGCGGGGACAATTACGTTTGGGTTCAGGACAGTGACTTGATGATGGTAATACATCCGATAAAACCTAAACTAAATAAAACTTCTCTAAAAGAAAATAAAGATGAAAATGGGAAGTTCTTATTTGTTGAATTTGATAAGGCAGCAAAAAGTCAGGCCAACGGTGGATGGGTCGAATACGTATGGCCAAAGCCAAAGGCAGAAAAAGCAACTCCTAAATCATCCTTTGTTAAAATGTGTCCTGGACCTAAAAAATGGATTGCTGGTAGCGGTGTTTGGGTGGACTGATGAAACACGGATTCAAGGGGAAAATGATTATATTTGCAAGCGCCATGATGACGGTGACTTGTATAACTTTGATTACCCTTTCAGTGATCAGTTCCAGAATGGCTTTGCAAAATCAAGTAACTGAAAATCTATTGTCCCAAGGGCGATCGATTCGAGATCAATTAGTTCGCCATCAAGACAAATTGAAACGTTATGCGATCCAAATTGCTGAATCCCGCTTGGTTGAAGGTATGTTTGTTTCATATGAAGGTGGATTTTACGGTGCAGGTTTTACACCCGGATCGGATCAAAATATTTTCAGTTCAACATATCAAGATCTTAATAATGGTTTTCTTGACCGAGCGAAGCGATTAGCCCAAGATTCTGACTTTAAAGATTTATTATTGGTTGCGAGTACCGGGCAAATCATTTTCTCTTTAAGTGAATCTAAAAATGATGACGTTTATCTCGGGCGCCAAATTGATGTTGGTGGCTATAAGGGTTCAAAATTACAAGACTGCTATTTAAGAGCTAAATCAGCAAAAATAGCAGGTTCGATCATTTACTCAGGTTACGAAGTCAACCCCATCAACAAGAAGAATCACGCATTGATCTGCATGCCCAAATATGCCGAGTTTGATCATTTGGCAGATGGGATTAAAAAAGGTGATTCAATGGGTGTTGTTATTCTGTCTATCGATACTAACATTATAAGCCAAATCGCAAATCCCAAAGACGGAATGGGCGAAACGGGCGTTGGATATATCGTTGGACCAGATAGCAAGTTGCGTACTGCTTATAAAAATTCACTGCACGAGATAAGCTTAGAAGCGGGAATTATGCAGAACACTGGATTTGAGTCTGAATCCGTTGAATCAGCTAAAAACAAAAAAGAAATAGTTCAGAAAATAAAGAATCCTTTTAACGAGGAAGTTCTGTCATATTCCACTTTGATTCCTTTTATAGATACGAATTACATTATAATTGTTGAAAAAAATATTGATGAGGTTTTTGCGCCGGCCTTCCAAATGACAAGATTGCTAATTGTTTTTGGACTAGTTTTATTTTTTGTTGTCGTGGCCGGTGGCACATTTTTTCTGTCTCGGCTGTTAAGTCCATTGTTAAAAATCACTACCGAAACTGCTGAAAGTGCGGAGTTAATTTTGAAATCCAGCTCGATATTAACGAGTTCAAGCAATCAAATGACAGAGGGATCGCAAGCCGCGGCTAGTTCATTAGAGGAAACAGTTGCTGCTTTGGAGCAAATTACTTTAGCCGTAGAAGCAAATTCAAAAAATGCGGAAGATTCATTTAATTTATCTAAAAACAATTCTGAAACCGCGTCACACGGTAGCGAGCAGATAAAGAAACTCATTGAATCTATGAACAAAGTGGCGGATCAGGCAAAAAAAGTGGAAGAGATCACTGTGGTTATTGATGATATTGCATTTCAAACAAATTTGCTGGCATTGAATGCAGCAGTCGAAGCGGCGCGTGCGGGTGAACATGGAAAAGGGTTTGCCGTCGTTGCGGACGCTGTTCGCAGTCTTGCTCAGAAGAGTGCGCTCAGTACTAAACAAATTCATGACTTAATTAAGTCCACGGTGGAAATCGCCAATACAGGTCAGGTTCAGGCAGATCAAAGTGGGCAGGTGTTGCAGAAAATCGTTG
>CAYPZY010000171.1:0-6555 GCA_964415155.1 uncultured Bdellovibrionales bacterium | reverse complement strand
GATCCATACCGAGCATTTGATACGCCTCAATTTGTTCGGTGATTTTCATTGATCCCACTTCGGCGGCCATGCCGGCGCCCACACGTGAGGTAAGTAAGAGGGAACTCACAACAGCCCCGAGTTCGCGCAAAATTAAAAGGGCAGCAAAACCCGGTACCATTGAATCGTTTTGAATAACTATTTTCATGTGGAATGAGGATTCGATGATAGTCACAGCGGCGGCGAAGCAAACACAAAAGATAACGATGACGACACTTTGGTTGGCAACAAAATAAAGTTGGCGAACGACATCACGAAAACGATAAGGCGGAGTGAAAACTCCAACGATGACATTCAAGAATAATCGCCAAAAACCTTCGACGAAAAGCATTCCCTTAATAACGTTTCCACCTAGTGTTGCAATCACGATCCTTGTCCTATCCACATTTCAACAATCGTTTCACCAATAAGACTTGTCATCCAGTCAGCCACGACAATACCCACCATGGTCATTACAGCAGTGCTAACCACCGCTCGTCCTACGCCACGGGCCCCTCCGGTCGTATGGTAACCTTTGTAAGTACAAATGGAAGCAAGGACCAAGGCGAAAACAAAACATTTAAAGAGTCCCAAGAGAATCGAGGGTAAGGTGACTATCGTCGGAATATGGCGAAGGTATTCTTCGGGGTTGATGCCAGTAAATACTGCCGCTAAAAGCAGGCCACCAAATATCGACATTAAAAGGCCCACGGCCAAAAGAAAAAAGCTGGATAGTATGATCCCAATAAAGCGTGGTAAAATAATTTCCTGCAACGGATTGGCGCCGAGACAACGAATAGCATCGATTTGCTCGGTGACTTTCATTGTGCCAAGTTCCGCCGAAGTAAATGCCCCAACTTTGCCACTTAACATGAAAGCGATGAGGAGTGGCCCAATCTCTCTGACAGTGGCGCTGGTTGCAAGACCGCCGAGGTAACCCATGGCTCCAAATTGTTGGATTTGTAAAGTGAACTGAATCGTCATGATGGCGCCCACAAAAAATCCTGCCAGTGCTGTTGTCGGCAAGCTTTGGACTGTGATGTACCACATTTGCGTCATTAAATTGTTGAAGGTGCACGGGTAGTGAAGACCCGTTAAAATGATTTCTCCCACAAAAGTAAGACAGCGGCCAATATCATCAATGATCGCCATGGCAGAATTGTAGAGAGGACGAAGGACTAAGTTTTTCATCGACTAAGGGTCTCCATGAGAAAATCTTTAACTAAGGGTACCTGACTCTTCTTAAGATCCTCTGGTGTACCTTGATCCACCACTTTTCCTTCGGAAAGAACAACAATGCGATCGGCTATTTCTAAGGCGCAATCCATATCATGACTCACCACTAATGATGTGGTTTTCAATTCTCGCGAAAGATTTTTTATGAGTTGGTTCACCGAGCGGGTGGTTACTGGGTCAAGTCCCGTTGTAGGCTCATCAAAAAGTAGAACCTTGGGCTCAATGGCGACAGTGCGCGCAAGGCTCACTCGCTTTTGCATTCCATAGGACAAATTTTGTGGGTATTTGTTTTCGACGCCATGAAGATTCACTAATGCCAAACATTTTTTGACCCGCGTACTGATTTCTTCTTCGCTGAGGGAATAGTGTTTGCGCAATCCAAAAGCGACATTTTCAAAGATCGACAAAGAATCAAAAAGTGCAGGATGTTGAAAAACCATTCCACACTTTTTGCGAACAGCGAAATACTGTTGCTCGCTAAATTTAGAGACCTCTTGGTTGTCGATCCAGATTTCTCCGTCATCGGGTTTAAGTAGGCCAACAAGATTTTTGAGTAGGACGGATTTGCCAGTTCCAGATGTGCCTAAAATAAATAAAATCTCGCCTTCGCCAACGTTGAAGGAAATTTTGTTTAACACCGTCCTAGTGCCGAACTTTTTGACGAGATTGACGAATTTAATCACGCGTTCACCTCGGTGAGCGGGCCTTCGGTTTGACCCCGAATGAATTGTCTAACACGTGGGTCACTGTGGTTTTTAGTTTGCTCTGGCGATCCTGTAATAATCAGTTCGCCTTGAACCACCATGCCTATACGATCTGCAAGCTGATAAGCCCTGTTCATATCGTTAGTAATGGCGATAATCGTTGATGAGAATTCCTTTTTGAGATCACGAATCAAATTAACTATGTTTCTACTGGTGATGGGGTCCAGGCCAGCGGTGGGATCGTCATAGAAAACAATCTTGGGTTCGAGGGCCAAAGCGCGAGCAATGCCCAGACGTTTTTGCATACCGCCGCTGATTTCGTCGGGAAAAAGATCTTTCGCATGACCAATGGCCACGCTGGTGAGGTAACGATGAACAATCCCTTGAATTTCCTTTTCGTCTTTCGGGGTGGTTTCTCGCAAGGGAAATGCAATGTTTTCTGCTACGGAAAGAGAGTCGAAAAGGGCGTTTTTCTGAAAGAGAACGCCCATCGAACGCAAAATAGATCGTTTCTCCCGTTCCTTCATGCTTAGCAGACTAGCACCATGTATCTTAATCTCCCCTGATGTCGGATTAAGCAAACCGCACATGAGTTTAAGAAGCACGGTTTTTCCCTGGCCGCTGGGGCCGACGATGACAAAGGATTCACCTTCGCTAATCGCTAAGTTGACACTCTTGAAAACCGTTAGATTGTCGAACTTCATTTCGACATTTTCTAAATCAATGACTGACGCCACGCCACATCCAAGCTTGAAGATCGTTCGCTAATTCCAGTATTGATAGTAAGAAAAGATTTTAAAAAAAGAAAGTTTTGTTAGAAAGATTCTGTTAGGCTTATCCTTAACATTTAAATTCACTATGTTTATTAAACAGATTTGAGGCATAAAATGGCAAATTTTAATAAAGTCAAAGTTCCTGCCGGTGGCGAGAAAATTAAAGTTCTTCCCAACGGAAAAATTAAAACTCCTGATCAGCCGATCATTTGTTACATCGAGGGTGATGGTACAGGTCCTGATATTTGGAAATCGTCAGTAAAAGTTTTTGATGCTGCCGTTAATAAAGCTTTCGCTGGTAAAAAAAAGATTCACTGGTGCGAAATTTTTGCTGGCGACAAAGCCGTCAAAATGTACGAGCAGTTTTTACCCGAAGAAACTTTGACTGCCATAAAAGAATTTACAGTTGCCATCAAAGGCCCCTTATCAACACCGGTCGGTGGTGGTATTCGCTCGTTGAACGTGGCACTTCGCAAAGATTTAGATCTTTATTCGTGCGTTCGCCCCTGTAAATGGTACGAAGGCGTTCCTGCACCCGTGACAGAACCACAAAAAGTGAACATGGTGATCTTTCGTGAAAACACCGAAGACGTCTACGCTGGCGTCGAATGGAAAGCGGGAAGTCCGGAGTCTAACGAAATCATCGCCGTGGCCAAAAAATATGGAAAAATGATTCGCGAAAATTCTGCAATCGGCATTAAGCCAATGAGTGAGTTTGGCTCTAAACGTCTGGTTAAAATGGCTATCGAATATGCTCTCGAAAAGAAACTGCCAAGTGTTACCTTAGTGCACAAAGGCAATATCATGAAATTCACTGAAGGCGCCTTTAAAGATTGGGGCTACGCCGTTGCTAAAGAAGAATTTGCTGACCACACAGTGACAGAAACTGAAGTGACCGAAAAGTTCGGCGGCAAAGCTCCCCCAAATAAAATCATTATCAAAGATCGTATCGCGGATAATATGTTCCAGCAGGCATTACTTAGACCTGATGAATATTCAGTGCTCGCGTTACCCAATTTAAACGGTGACTATATTAGTGATGCATTAGCAGCGCAAGTGGGTGGTCTTGGTATCGCTCCAGGTGCTAACATCGGTTATGGTTTGGCGGTTTTTGAAGCCACTCACGGAACTGCTCCCAAATACGCTGGCCAAGACAAAGTAAACCCGGGCTCAGTGATTTTGTCAGGTGTGATGATGCTCGAATATATGGGCTGGGGAGAAGCGGCGAACCTCATTGAAAAAGGTCTGCAAAAAGCAATTAAAAATAAACGTGTTACTTACGATTTCCACCGCTTAATGGAAGGCGCTACTTTATTGAAGTGTTCTGAGTTCGGTGACGAGATCATTAAAAATATGTAAGGGGAAAAGTCATGGCATTAAATGGAAGACATAAAATTACAGTCGTAGGCGCAGGATTTGTTGGCTCTACTTGTGCGCACTGGGCAGCACAAAAAGAATTGGGCGATGTCGTTCTTATTGATATCAATAAGGGAGCTGCACAAGGCAAAGCTTTGGATTTGTTCGAATCCTCTCCGGTGGAACAATTTGATTCCAACATCATCGGTACAGATGACTACTCTGCTTGTGCAAATTCAGATGTCGTAATTATCACAGCTGGTATCCCACGTAAGCCCGGCATGAGTCGCGATGATTTATTATCGACTAACGCTAAGATTGTAAAAACAGCCAGTGAAAACGTAAAGAAATACGCTCCAAACTCAGTAGTGATTATTGTCAGCAACCCTCTCGATGCTATGGCCTACGTTGCCAAGCAAGTAACTGGATTCCCTCGCAATCGTATTATTGGTATGGCGGGAGTGTTAGATTCAGCACGCTTTCGTTCCTTTATCGCTGAAGAATTAAAAGTCAGCGTGAAAGACGTTCAAGCTTTTGTTCTTGGTGGTCACGGCGACACTATGGTGCCGATGCCAAATCACGTTGCTGTTGGCGGTGTTCCTCTTAAAGAAATGCTTTCACAAGAACGTATCGATGCTTTAGTTAAAAGAACTCGAGAAGGTGGAGCAGAAATCGTTGGTTTACTTAAAACCGGTTCTGCCTACTACGCGCCTTCAGCGAGTGCTGTGCAAATGGCCGAAGCTATCATTAAAGATCAAGGCCGCGTTCTTCCGTGTGCTGCTTACCTTGAAGGTGAGTACGGCGTGAATGGATTATTTATAGGCGTTCTTTGTAAGCTTGGCAAAAATGGCATGGAAAAAGTGATCGAAGTAAAATTGAATGATAAAGAAAAAGCCGGTTTGGAAAATTCAACCAAGGCTGTTAAAGAGTTAGTGGATGCTTTGAAAAAGCTGGAGTTCTAAGCGATGAATATTCATGAGTATCAGGCCAAAGAAGTTCTCAAAAAATTTTCGGTCCCCACCCTAAAAGGTAAAATGGTGAAGACGGCAGACGATGCCGTCAACGCCGCTAAAGAAATCGGTGGTAGCGTTTGGGTTGTGAAAGCTCAAATTCATGCCGGTGGTCGCGGTAAAGGTGGCGGTGTTAAGGTCGCTAAATCACTTGATGAAGTGAAAACTCTAGCCAGTAAGATCATTGGCATGAATCTCATCACACACCAAACTGGACCTCAGGGGAAAAAAGTAAACCAAGTTTTAATTGAACAAGGTTGTCAGATCGAAAAGGAATTTTATTGCGCCTTTTTAGTGGATCGTTCAACGTCTTGGGTTTCGATGATCGCCTCCTCGCAAGGTGGAATGGATATCGAAGAAGTAGCTGCCAAAGATCCCAAAGCTATTTTGAAAGTGGATTGTGACCCCGTAACTGGTTTGGGCGGCTGGCAGGCCCGCAAAATGGCTTTTGCAATTGGGATTAAACCGGAGTTAATAGGAAAAGCGGCACAATGTTTTGTTAATTTATATAAAACATTTGTGGCAAGTGATTGCGCTATGCTCGAAATCAATCCTCTTGTTACAACTGCTGACGGACAAGTGATTGCCCTTGACTGCAAAATGAATTTTGATTCCAACGCTCTTTATCGTCATAAAGATATTTTAGAGTATCGCGACATCACCGAAGAAGATCCTGCTGAAGTTGAAGCGAGCAAATTTGATTTAGCGTTCATTAAACTTGATGGCAACATAGGTTGTTTGGTGAATGGTGCAGGTCTCGCGATGGCCACGATGGATATCATTAAACTTCACGGTGGCGAACCCGCAAACTTTTTAGATGTGGGCGGCGGCGCTGACAAACAAAAAGTCACAGAAGCTTTCAAAATTATTTTAAAAGACAAAAACGTGAAAGCAATCTTAGTAAATATCTTTGGCGGCATCATGAAGTGTGATGTGATCGCTGAAGGGATTATCGCTGCTTCCAAAGAATTGGGATTAAAAGTTCCGTTGGTGGTGCGGTTACAGGGCACAAATGTTGAGATGGGTAAAAAGATTTTGGGCTCGAGCGAATTAAATATTATTCCTGCTGACGAACTCGGTGATGCCGCAGAAAAAGTAGTTAAAGCGGCTAAAGGAGCAAAATAATGTCGATCATGGTGAATAAAAATACCAAAGTCATCTGTCAGGGTTTCACTGGCACGCATGGAACATTTCACTCTGAACAAGCTATAAAATATGGAACCAAACTAATGGGCGGAGTAACTCCTGGTAAAGGTGGTACAAAACATTTAGATCTGCCCGTATTTAACACGGTCGAAGAGGCGGTCGCAAAAACGGGTGCCAATGCTACGATGATTTATGTTCCCCCACCGTTTGCAGCTGATTCCATAATGGAAGCTGTTGACGCCGGTCTTGATCTTGTCGTTTGTATCACTGAAGGCATTCCCGTTTTAGACATGGTACAAGTGAAACGCTATA
>CAYPZY010000170.1:0-6560 GCA_964415155.1 uncultured Bdellovibrionales bacterium | reverse complement strand
CGCTTAAGAATTCAGCCCGTGTCTCAGCACAGCCCTTAAAATCCCCACGAAGGTCGGTAGTTGCTGCCATGGAGTTAATATCTTTAATGCCGCGAGAAACAACGCAATAGTGCTTGGCGTTAATATGAACGGCGACGTGCGGGGTTTCTAAAACATATTCGAGACAATCGGCGATCTGTTTGGTGAGGCGTTCTTGTACCTGGGGACGCTTACTAAAATAATTGGCAATACGATTGATTTTAGAAAGTCCAATAACCTTATCCTTAGGAATATAAGCAATCGTCGCTAAACCATCTATAGTCACAAAATGGTGCTCACAGACAGACATAATGGCGACGTCGCGAATAATAATCATCTGATCATATTTGTAGTCATTGGCGTGAACCGTAATTTTTGGAAAATTCTTAGCTGATAAACCAGCGAACAGTTCATTGACATACATCTCGGCAAATCGGCGCGGACTTTCTGATAAACTATCGTTATTTAAATCTAGACCTAAAGTCTCCATAATTGCGCGAAAGTGATCTGCAATTTTGGTGATCTTTTCGGCATCAGAAAGACCATTTTTGACCAGTGGCGTTGGCCGAACATTCTTAAGAATTTCCAGTACATCGTAGTCGTAATTCTTTGCCATGAGGTCACCTTTAAGTTAGGAATTATAGATGGCAAACTGTTTAATCTTATAAGGCTGAAAAGGCAAGCAATGGCTGCTGAAAACCGTGCCCTAAAAAAAATATCACTTCAGATCGGGGATTACGAAGTTCACGCCATCCCGACGGGGCTGTTCGGTCTTGACGGCGGCGCCATGTTTGGCACAGTTCCCAAAGTTCTGTGGCAAAAAACAAATCCTGCTGATGAACAAAACCGTATCTCCCTTGAGGCGCGAGCGCTGCTCTTAAAATCTTCAAAACGAAACATCCTGATCGACAATGGCATCGGCCATGATTTCGTCGAAAAGTACGGCGACAAGTTGGGAAAAAAGTTTGCTGATATTTATGCCGTTAAATCAGGGGTCGCTTCCCTCGAGAAATCTTTAGCGTTCCATGGTCTTAAGCTTGATGAAATAACAGATGTGATTCTCACCCACTTACACTTCGATCATGCCGGCGGCTCAACGAGATCTGAAAACGGTAAATTGGTGCCGACCTTTCCTAAAGCGAAATACTATGTGCAGAAGAAAAATCTTGATGTGGCACTCAAACCAAACTTGCGCGAGAAGGCGAGCTATTTGCCGGCTAACTTTCAACCGCTTCTTCAACAAAACGTTTTAGAAACCTTATCGGGTCCCAGTGAAAACTATTTTCCCAATATTTCTTTTTATATTTCTGATGGCCACACACAAGGAATGCAAGTGGTAAAAGTTAGCGATGGCAAAAACGGTATCGTCTACTGCGCCGATTTGATTCCTACCAGTACCCACGTGCGCTTACCTTTTGTCATGGGCTATGATTTGGAGCCACTTCGCCTCATCGAGGAAAAGCGAAAGCTCCTTCAAGAAGTCGAACAAAAAAATTGGTATTTGTTTTTTGAACACGATCCGCATATGGATGCCGCTCGCGTCTCGCAACTCGAGGGCGATTTTTCAGTGAGTGAAGGTTACGTTTTACAATGATAGTTTCTCATCCTTTCTCCCCTCGCGGCCAAAAATTAAAAGAACTCTTAAGCAAAAAAATCTTAGTTCTCGATGGCGCCATGGGCACCACAATTCAAAATTACAATTTAACCGCCAAAGATTTTGGTGGTGAGGATCTCGAAGGTTGTAATGAGAACTTGGTTTTAACCCGGCCCGATATCATTAAAGAAATTCACCGCGCGTTTTTAAAGGCAGGATGTGACATCGTAGAAACCAATACCTTTGGTGGCACACCTTTAGTTCTCGATGAATATAAACTTGGTCATAAAGCTTATGAAATTAATTTTCAGGCTGCCAAGATCGCTCGTGAAGAAGCCGACAACTTATCGACACCTGATAAACCACGTTTCGTTGCGGGCTCGATGGGGCCGACAACTAAAGCCATATCCGTCACAGGTGGCGTAACCTTTGACGACCTCATCGCTAATTTTTATGCGCAAGCGAAAGCTCTTGTAGAAGGTGGATCTGATTACTTACTTCTAGAAACAGCCCAAGACTCGCGAAATTTAAAAGCTGCCTTTTTAGGAATTGATCGTTACTTCGACGAAGTCAAAAAGGCAGTGCCGGTGGCAATTTCTGGGACTATTGAACCGATGGGTACCATGCTTGCCGGTCAATCGGTTGAAGCGCTTTACGCGAGTTTTGCTCATCGCAACTTATTGTACATTGGACTTAACTGCGCAACTGGTCCTGAGTTTATGACAGACCATATTCGCTCGCTTGCGCAACTTTCAAAGTTTCCTGTGGCTTGTGTACCAAATGCCGGTCTTCCAGACAGCGATGGCCACTATTTGGAAACACCTCAGATGGTTGCCAATATTTTGTCGCGCTTTATCGAGCAGGGTTGGGTAAATATTTTGGGTGGTTGCTGTGGAACCACTCCGAAACACATTGAAGTCATGGCCGATCTCGCTAAAGGCAAAAGCCCGCGCGTGGTGAACAACATTGAGACTTCATTTTTGTCGGGAATTGATTACCTGGAAATCACTAATGATATTCGCCCCGTGATTGTCGGTGAAAGAACCAATGTCATCGGCAGTCGTAAGTTTAAAAAACTGATTTGCGAAGAAAAGTTTGATGAGTCTTCCGAAATCGGGCGCGCTCAAGTGAAAAGTGGCGCTCAGGTTTTGGATGTCTGCTTAGCTAATCCCGATCGTGACGAAGCTCAGGACATGCAGAAATTCTTGCATGAGGTGATTAAGAAAGTTCGCGTCCCCTTAATGATCGACTCCACTGATGAAAAGGTCATCGAACTGGCCCTCACCTACTCGCAAGGCAAAGCTATCATTAACTCCATCAATTTAGAAGATGGTGAAGAGCGTTTCGAAAAGGTGGTTCCTTTAGCTCGTCAGTTTGGCGCTGCCCTGATTGTTGGTACGATTGATGATGATCCCAAACAAGGGATGGCGATCACGCGCGAGCGAAAACTTGCCGTCGCCAAACGTTCTTATGATCTGCTGACAAAAAAATATGGAGTATCACCAACCGATATTTATTGGGACCCATTGGTGTTTCCTTGTGCGACCGGAGATCAGCAGTACATTGGTTCGGCGCTTGAAACCATTGAAGGCTTACGTTTAATCAAACAAAAGTATCCGAGCACTAAATCTGTTCTCGGTATTTCCAATGTGAGTTTCGGTTTACCGGAGGCCGGTCGCGAAGTTTTAAACTCGGTATTTCTTTATCACTGCGTTCAGGCTGGCCTGGATATGGCGCTGGTTAATTCCGAAAAAATTCAGCGCTACGCCAGTATTCCCGAGGAAGAAAAAAAATTAGCGGATGATCTTTTGTTTAATCGCGGCGATGATCCCATCTCGGCCTTTGCCAACTTCTTTCGCACGAAGAAAGTAGAAAAAGTTAATAAGGAAAATCGCACCCTCGAAGAGCGCTTAGCTGGCTACATTCTTGAAGGGTCTAAAGATGGACTGGTAGACGATCTTAATCTTGCTCTCAAAGGGAGTAAGCCCTTGGACATCATCAACGGTCCCTTGATGAAGGGTATGGATGAAGTCGGTCGTCTCTTCAACCAAAACAAACTTATCGTCGCCGAGGTTTTGCAATCGGCTGAAGCGATGAAAGCGGCAGTGAAGCACCTTGAGCCTTTTATGGATAAAGGCGATACCGTTGAACGCGGCAAAGTTATTCTCGCCACGGTTAAAGGTGACGTTCATGATATTGGAAAAAACCTTGTGGAGATTATTTTTTCCAACAATGGTTTTAAAGTTATCAACCTCGGAATTAAAGTTCCACCAAGTGACCTTATTCAAGCTGCTCGCGAACACAAACCCGATATCATCGGTCTGTCGGGATTACTCGTAAAATCAGCACAACAAATGGTTTTAACGGTGCAGGATTTTACTGAAGCCGGAGTTAAAACTCCAGTGCTTGTGGGTGGTGCTGCTTTGACCGAAAAATTCACCGATAACAAAATCGCTCCGGGTTATACAACTGGCACTGTCGCCTACGCGTCTGATGCAATGAAAGGTTTAGAGCTGGCGAAAACAATTGTTGATCCAAAACTTTTTGCTACCTTCAAATCCGCTTTAGAAGAACGCCGTGCTAACAAACCCGCCGTCAAAGAAAAGGAAGAAATCACTTTCGTCGGTGATATCAATGAACGCTCTCCTGCTGTTTCTATTTTAACGGATATTCCTGCACCGCCCGATTATAAAAAACATATTCTGTATTCGACGGCTATTGAGCAAATTTGGCGCTACATCAATCCTCTCATGCTTTACACTCGTCACTTGGGAATTAAGGCCGGCACCATCAAACGTATCGAGTCTAGTCGTAACGATCCTCGCGCGCTCATGGAAGTCGGCAGAGAAGAACCGCGCGCTTTTGCCATCTGGAACGAAGTCGAAAAAATCAAAGATGAATATCGCCAAAAGGATGTTTTGAAACCTAAAGCGGTCTATCAGTATTTCAAAGCGCAAAGTGAAGGCTGTAATATTTTGGTTTATAAAAATCCCGATGATAAATCCCCTGTCACTTCTTTCGAATTTCGTCGGCAACCTCGCGGTGATCGTCTGTGTTTGGCAGACTACCTACATCCTGTGAATGGTCACACAGATAATATGGCTTTCTTCGTAGTAAGTGTCGGTAACCGTTTAAGGGAACTCGCCGACGAAATGAAAAACCGCGGTGAATATTTAAAATCACACGTGCTTCTCGCACTAGCTATCGAATCAGCCGAAGCTTACGCCGAGCTACTGCACTGCGAACTACGCAAAGGTTGGGGATTTCCTGATCCGCAAGGATTAACGATGATTGAACGTTTTCAGGCACGCTATCGTGGCAAACGTTATTCTTTTGGTTACCCTGCCTGTCCCGAGCTAGAGCATCAAAAAGCTTTGTGGGATCTTTTGCAACCCGAGGACATTGGCGTTGAACTCACCGAAGGTTTTATGATGGACCCAGAGGCCTCGGTTTCAGCTATCGTTTTTCATCATCCGCAAGCAAAATATTTTGGAATTCGGGACAGTTAGTGACAACTCTAGAAAACAAAGACAAAAAAATTACTGATTATCTGGCCTCGCGAAAATTCACTTTATCCGCAGAAGTGATTCCACCTCGTAACGGCGCTGAGCAGGTTTCGATTCTTTCGCAGATCGAACAGTTGGTATCTCACGGCGCTGAATTTCTTTCCGTCACAAAAGGCGCGGGCGGTAGCCTTCGCGGTGGTTCTCTTCCTATTGCTCACGCAATCAAAGAACGCTTCGGTGTTCCCAGCATTGCCCACTTTACTTGTCGCGATCTCACTCCACATGATGTGGAAAACCAACTCATTGACCACCACTATTTTGGAATTCGCAATATTTTAGCTCTCCGAGGCGATCCCCCCACGGGTCAAAAAGAATGGAAACCTCGCGAAGGTTCCCACTTGTACGCTTACCATCTCATTGAGCAGATAAAAAAACTAAATAGCGGAGTTTTTTTACAACGCGCCGACGGCCCACAAACAAAATCCACCGAAGGTACAGATTTTTGTATTGGTGCTGCGGTTTATCCTGAACACCCTAATGCCAAGGAACGAATTGATTTTTTTAGCCTTAAAGTTCGTAGCGGCGCTGAGTATGGCATTACCCAAATGCTTTTTGATGCCGATGCTTACTCTCGGTTTTTAGATTTGTGTGGTAGCGCCGGCGTTGCCGTTCCCGTTTTGCCAGGCACGCGAATTTTAAAATCGCAGGAACAAGGTGCGCGCATGGCGAAACGCTTTGAAGTGAGTTTGCCGGCGGATGTTCACGCAACTCTTCCCACAGAAGAACAACTTAAAAAAGATCCCCGTGGAGCCAATGAAAAGGCGCTCGAAGTTTTTATGAAATTCTCAGAACGATTAAAATCATTGGGAGCTCCTGGTATCCACGTCTTTGTACTGTCAGATACTGAAATCTCTTGCCAATTGTTACAACGATTGTCGAAAATCTAAAGTGTGATTAAACGAACGGCGCAATCTCTGCGTAAAGTCTTACGTCCTATCGCAAGTCCTGTCGGCAAGTTCATGGAACTTGAGGCAGCAAGTGGTGTGATGCTCCTTCTCGGAATGGTCATCGCCCTTGTGTGGGCCAATTTAAACTTCCACTCTTATCACGACTTCGTCGACTTCCCCATTGGGTTCTACCTTGGCCATTTGCACATCGAACAAACCTTACATTTTTGGGTGAATGATTTTTTAATGGCGATTTTCTTTTTCAACGTCACTCTAGAAATCAAACGTGAATTCACCGTCGGAGAACTCTCCACTCGAAAAAAAGCAGCACTCCCCATGATCGCAGCACTCGGAGGAATGGTCGTGCCGGCACTCGTTTACTTATGGTTCAACCCTTCTGGCGCCGTCACTCGTGGCTGGGGAATTCCCATGGCGACCGACATTGCTTTTGCCGTTGGCGTTTTAACTTTGCTCGGTAAGCGTGTGCCATTTTCG
>CAYPZY010000169.1:0-6571 GCA_964415155.1 uncultured Bdellovibrionales bacterium | reverse complement strand
CGTTATGGCGTTGATCGCTGGCGATGTTTGGTTCCGCTCCGACATGAAATTTAATATTAATCCTGGAACTAGCCTGTATATCGGTTTTGGATTCCTCGTTCGTTTGCCTGAAGGCTCTGGCAGTCGCTAATCCCGCGCGAATATCACGCTATCTTCATTATGAGTTTTATGAGAAGTGGCCAAATCAATATTGTAGTGAATGCCAATAGAGTCTTTGCGTTGAAGAGCACAGCGTACCGAGAGCAATGCCACTAAAGCAATATTGCGACACTCGATAATATCTTGATGTAAGGGTGTGTTGCGGTAATAGTCTTCAACTTCATGAGAAATATCTTCAAGTCGCTTCAGCGCACGTTGCAAGCGCACCGTGGAGCGCACTATTCCCATATAGTTCCACATCAGGGTACGAACTTCTTGCCAAAGATGTGAAATGATCACCATCTGTTGATGGGTGGGCTCAGGAGGATTTTGCCAACTTGAAATTTCAAGGTTGGACAGATTGAGTTCCGCCAAATTTTCGTGCAGATACTTTGAGGAATTATGAGCCGTCGCAAGACATTCTAGTAGGGAGTTTGAAGCAAGTCGATTGGCTCCATGGAGACCATTACAGGCCGATTCGCCGATGACTAAAAGACTCCTGATTTCGGTTTTCCCCCAAATATCACTGACCACACCACCGCATAGATAGTGGGCGGCGGGAACAACAGGAATGGGTTGCTTTGAAATATCAATTCCAAATTTCAGGCACTGTGAATAAATTAGTGGAAAGCGATCCTTTATCCAGTCGCTAGGCTTATGTGAGATATCAAGATGAATGTGGGGATGTCCTGATTTCTTAATTTCAGCATCCATAGAGCGCGCCACGATATCTCGCGGTGCTAGATTTCCCATCGGGTGGTATTTCGCCATGAACTCTTCACCATGAAAGTTTAAGAGTTTTGCCCCCTCGCCGCGAAGAGCTTCCGAAATTAGAAAATTGCGCGCTTGTGGATGGTAGAGACAAGTTGGATGAAACTGCATAAACTCAAGATTGGCGACGCGAGCGCCAGCGCGAAATGCCATAGCAATGCCGTCCCCGGTAGCGCCATTCCAGTTTGAAGTGTAAAGGTAAACTCTACCGGCGCCACCAGTGGCGAGTACGGTGGCTTTAGCTTTGATCGCAATTACTTCGCGTTTTTCCGTGTTAAAAACGTAGGCACCGAGACAGGTGTTTGTTTCAATGGAAAAAGGGTCAACTTTTTTTGTCGTAAGCAAATCAATCGCTAAATGGTTTTGTAAAAGGGAAATGTTGGGATGTTCGCTGGCGCGTTTAAGTAAAACGTCGTGAATACTATTACCTGTGTGATCTTTGACATGTAAAATGCGACTTTCACGATGGCCGCCTTCCCTTGTTAAGTCGTAGACATCAGGGGCATCTTTGGCCAAGGCTTTGTCAAATTCTACGCCCCAATCAATGAGATCTTTAATGCGATCGGGTCCCTGCAAAATAATATTTTCTACCACCTCAGGACGGCACAAACCGGCACCGGCATCAATCGTATCCTGAATATGCTTTTCAAAAGTGTCGCTTTGACGAAAGACGGCGGCGATTCCGCCTTGTGCAAGGGAGGAACTTGATTCATGAACGGAGTATTTAGAAAGTAAAATGATTTTGCAGGTTTCTGCCATTTTCAGAGCTAAAGCAAGCCCCGCCACCCCGGCTCCAATAACCAAAATTTCAGTATTTTGCGTCTTCATCTTTGAGTCTTCGCAATCTTTATTGTGAGACCTTGTAATTTAAACGATTTAAACTGTCACTAAGTCGCGATTAATATGGCGCATTACAAGGGAAGGCTTGATTATCTTTTGAAGGCGAAACTAAAATTAGATCAAGGGCTTGGCTTGGAAGCCTCCCGAAAGAGGCAAGGATGCAAAAAAAACCGATACAGTCTTTAGTCTGGGTCGTTTCCATATCTTTTTTGGTTGCGATTTTTGGTTACCGAACTACCTATCACTGGAAAAAATTCGAGCGCGATGTAGTTCGTGAAAATATTGCCACGCAACTTTTGCTTTTAAGACATTTGGTGGCCCAACAGTCAGCTCAAGCCCAGTCGGCCTTGCTTAAAAATTTAAATGAAAATGTTCCCTCAAAAGAGCTTTTGTATAAGACCTTTTTAAAAAACGAAAACGGTAAATGGAATTTAGCTGACAATGCCGACGGTCAGTTTGCTTTTGTCATGAAACAGATAAATTTCGATCTGCTTGGTTCAGGAGTGCATTGGCAAAAGGTGACGAGTCTGAAAGGGCAATCCTATTTTATTTTAATGGTGCCGACAGTGGACAGCGAAGGGAAGTGGAAGGTTGCGGAGGCGGAAAGTAAAACTTACGCTTTGGCTTTATTCCGAGATCCTTTTGCTATGGCGACCTCACTTTTTAAAACTGCCTTGGGTTCTTTTTTTGTCGTCGATGAGCAAAATTATATCTTGTCACACTCGAACTCCCAATATCAGGGAGCTAAGATTGATCACGATATCGCAAAAAGTGTCGAAGGCAAAAGTCGCGAGGTATTTTTAGAACATACTAATGCAGAACACGACAATTCTTACTTTGCTTTAAAGCGCATTCCTGAACTTAATTTGTTTGTTGGCGCCGAGGTTTCTCAACAATTCAGTCTGTTAAAATACGTGCGCTGGCTCTTTGAAATGATTTTTTTAACCGTCATGCTAATGGTGGGGGTTGTTGTTTATCTAAGAACGCGCAAACAGCATCTAATTTCTGGCAACGCGACTCCGATTGTAAAAACGCAAACTTCGTGGTTACGCAACGCCATCCAAAGCAAAAGTTATCATAATTTTAAACTACTTGCTGCTTCTGTTTCGGATCAACTGCGCAAGAATTTAAAGAACCGTCGTGAGGAATTGGATTTTATCGAAGACTCTGACATGGTAAAACAAACGGTAGAATCTCTGGAGTCGACTGCTATCGCAACTGTCAAACAAGCGGTGAATTTGAAAATGCTGATCACCTCATTGATTAATGAATATCGCATGCAGGCAAAACTTTTTCAAATTCGTCTCAGTGAATCCATTGACAGTGTTCCTGACTTTAATGCCAATGAAGCGCAACTACGTAATGCTCTGGATAGTTTTATGCGCTTGGCGCTTTCGACGGTAAAACAGCAAGTCTCGAAACAACTTTCTGTAAGCCTAAAGAAGTCAAAGGGTGCTATTGATTTAATTATCCAAGACAACGGTCTTCCTCGAAAAACAGATTTAGATGAACTTATGTTTGATCTTACACAGAAGGACGAGGAAAAACTCTTAGTGCCTTTGGCCTATTCCGTGGTGAGAGCTCACGAGGGGTCTATTTCCTTGAGTTATGAGGCTCTTACTGGGAACAAAATTCAGATTAGCTTACCCGTTAGAGAAATGACGGCCGCTGAACTGCCAACAAAAGTATTTCAATCCCCAAGCGCTTTGCGGGCCGAAGAAGTGAAGAAAAAATATCGTAGCTTACAAGTGGAAAAGCACGACATTAAGATTCGTAAACCAAAAGTGAGGGATTTAGAAACATGATCGAAGGAATCCGCAATAATTTTCAGGTTTATCTTATTGGCGAGGAAACATCTTGGCTAAGCCAACTAAAAAAACAGCTGCGAGACGCTGGTTACAAGATATCTTCTTATAGAAAAATCGATTCCGCATTGGCGGCAGTAAAGACTGAGCCACCTCACATTTGTTTGATCGACTTTGATGGGCAGACTTTAACAAGTGACGGTTATTTGGAAGCGTTTTCATCAATTAGTCCTGAAACTCTGCACATAGCGATTTTAGGTGCAAATAGGAACTTGCAGGCATCGACGTTACTCGAAATGGGGATCTATCAGATTTTAGATAAAACCCAAAGCGATATGTTGCTGCATTTGCAGCTTATCGATCGCGTGACCGAGCGTATTTACTATCAATACAAATGCGAGGAAGTGGAGCAGGAAAGCCAAGAGAAAATGGCCGAGGTAGAGGCAAAACTCGAAGCGAAGCGACAAGAAATTGAAACTATCCTTGAAAAGCAAAAATCGAGTAAAAAGCAGGAAGAAGACATTTATCAAAAGCTGCGTAACCATCAATCGCGTGTGAATCAATTGGAGTTAGAGATTGAGTCCAGTGAAATTAAGACGCAAAAGTACATCAGTGAATATCTGAAAGTAAAACAAGAAAAGGAAGCGCTCCAAGCACAGCTTGAAAAGGAAAAGAAGCAGGACTCAATGAGTGGCGTGAGTTTTTCAGGCCTTATCCAATCCTTTCGCCGCTGTCATTCTGTTGAAGACGTTTTGCAGGACTGGCTTGTAAAAACGCAAAAACTTTTTGGTGATACCTCTGCGGCTTTTTTTAAATTCATTCCGGGGCATTCACATTTGGTTCTCTCCCAATGCGCGGGTCTTAGTATTGAAAGAGTACGCGGAGTAGGTATTCCGCTTTTGGGTTTGACACCCAGAGAGCAAAGAAGTTTTTACTCGCATGTTCGGTTTTTTTCTAACCTTCGTGATTTATTAAAGGGTGCCTTCAATGTCAGTCAGTTTGAATTTCGCGAAGTCATAACCGATCGAGGCGTCATTGGAATTGTGGTTTTGTTTAAAGCTCTTCCCAACGAAATGGAGAAGCGTTACTTTGCTGATTCCGTCGAGATTCTTAATTTAGTTTGCCATCGCAATTCGTTGGCTTTCAAAGTTCACGAGTACGACACCAAAGATGATCTTACACAAATGCAAACGCGAAGAGCGATGGATCAAGCTCTACAAATGGAGATCACCCGCTGTCGTAGAATCAATAAACCTTTGGCTGCGCTTTGTTTGCGCTTGGACGACTTTCGATCTCTAGAAAAGACCTGGGATGTGGATGTCGAGAAGGTTGTAAAAGCCGTTTCTACAATTATTCGTAAAACGAGTCGCCTCAATGATCTAACCTTTAGAGTTGAGAAGGATGAATTTGTGATCTTGTTACCTCATACCGATCGTAAAGGTGCGGCAATTAAAGCTGAAAATTTACGGAGACTAGTTGAGACCGCACAAATAAAGGACTCACAAGATAAACTTATTTTTCCAGTCACGGTCAGTGTTGGTGTGAGCGAATATCCCTCCGTCTGCAGAGATGCCGAGGGCCTTATAATTTCAGCAGACGAAGCACTGTTAGAAGTTGTCGAAGACGGTGGTAACCGCGTTTGTATGGCTACGAGTATCGACGAGCACAATAGAAGAGCAACTTTGCGAACGATCACAGAATCGCATATTTGATGTGAAATATTATCGAAAAACATTTGCTAACATAAACCTCAGAAATCTTTCTCACAATTTTGGAGAAATTAAAAAAGCCATCGGTGAGAAAAGTTTTATATGTCCGATGGTGAAGGCCAATGCCTACGGTCACGGTGCCGTCGAAATCACCAACAGATTGATTAATGACGGAGCTAAGCAAGTAGGTGTCTGTCTGATCGAAGAGGCTTTGGAGCTGAGGCAGGCGGGGATTAAGATCCCCATTCTCACGTTTGATATTTTTGACAGAGATGCTGCAGAGGCAATTTTGGAACACGAATTGACTCCTGTCATTTCATGTTGGCAACAGCTAGAAGTCCTAAAAGAATTTTGTAAGAAAAAACGGAAGCATTGTCGAATCCATCTTAAGTTTAATACTGGCATGAGCCGACTGGGATTTGGGCTCGCAGAAGCAGAAAAGCTGGCCGCCACATTTTCTGATAAAGAGCTGATTCTTGAAGGGGTGTGTTCGCATTTTAGCCATGGCGAGGATGCCGCACAGAGTGACGGATTTAGTCAGATACAATTAGGTAAAATTGAAAAGTTAAAATCCATTTTTTCTGACAAAAAAATAATTTTTCATCTTCATAACAGTGCCGCGATTTTTTCTTATAGTCATTCTCGTGCCTATGGCGCTCGTCCTGGAATTGCGCTTTATGGTGCGCTCGACGGTGAACAGAAATTAAAGCCCGTCATGTCTATTGTTTCGCAGGTGGCACTCTGTCGTTACGTCGAAAAAAACGAGAGTGTCTCTTACGGTGGAAAGTGGACAGCCACTAAGAAGTCGGTCATTGCCGTTGTTCCCTTTGGTTATGAGGACGGTTACTTCCGTTCCTTTTCAAACACTAGCTACATGTTGTTTCGCGGACAAAAGGCTCGCGTCGTTGGTACAGTCTGCATGGACTACAGCATGATAGATATCACCGACATCACCGGTGGAAGTCTTTGTGAACAGGGCGAAGAGGTCGTGGTCTTAGGACCTCAAGGCCAGCAAGAGATTAATGCTTCACAGTTAGCCCAATGGGCTAATACAATATCTTATGAGGTTTTAACTTCCGTAGGCCAACGTGTTCCACGCATCTACAAAAGTTAAAATCTATAACAGCTATGACAACGATAACGATGAAGATCACCCAAACTGGGTGGGATAAATTTAATTTAGGCTTGCTCAAAGTCTACGAATGGATAGCCGATGTCGGCTCGATGTTTTTTTTCCTCGTCGAGGCCATTCGCGGTACCTTTACGCAACCACATCGCATTAGCGAATTTTTTAGACATGCGGAATTC
>CAYPZY010000168.1:0-6602 GCA_964415155.1 uncultured Bdellovibrionales bacterium | reverse complement strand
TTTTAGAAAAAAAGAATTAGCTCCAAGACTTTACTTTCACAATAGGAATATCCTTATCAATTCCCCACGCCTGCCACTCTTCCGCCGTTTTTTCGCGGAAGGCCTTTTCAAGGTCAACCTTATCGAGCGCAGCGAGTTTCAGCTCCGACTGCAATTTGTTTCTAAAGGACAATTCCATGGCGGCGAGGGCAACCCAACCCGTTTTTGCGGAGTAAAGTCGATAATAGGGAAGATGCCCATCAAGCTGCGAATTTTCCCCACACACACCGTAACTTATTGGCTCAACAAAGGTTTCAAGCGACTGAGCTAATGAAATAGTAGATAAGACTTTTTTCTTTTTTAAGAGGATAAGCACTGACTCTAATAAGGCCTTCTCCACACCAACTAGGTCAGCCCAGACAACATGAGGCATTTGCGGAGGCTGAAGTGTACCCATAAACGCCTGATAGGTCAGATCATGGCCTGCCATATTTTCATAAGGACTAGCGTATCCAACTAATCGCACATGCGATAGTTTGCGAAATTTTCGCAAGTCCTTCCACTCTAACTTTAATCCTTTAAGTGATCGAGGTCTAACCGCAGTGATAAGAAGGTGAGATTTTGCCAAGTATTTGTCCAAAGCTTTTCTATCTTTGTCTAGCTTCAAGTTTAACGAAATTACTTTTTGAGGACTGACTAATTTTTTATAATATTTCGGAAATTTAATTTTAAGCGGATCGCCAGCGGGAGGTTCAATTTTTAAAACAGTTGCCCCCAACTCTCGCAATTTGTACGCCAAAAGCGCACTGGGTAAGTTAACACCGAGATTAATGATCTGTATTCCTTTAAGTGGTTTCATTTTATTAAGTATACTCATCGCGATGGCAATTGCACAACTTAATCAAGAGATAGTTTCTTAAGAAACTGCATTATACGCGGGCGACTCTTGGCAGACGCGATGCCATCGGCATCAGCCGAGCCACCTGCCGCCACGAATGTGCCTGGGCTGGCAAAAGCCCAGGTTTTCACTAACTAAATTTATGGTAAACAAATAAAGAAGGCAGTTATTTCAACATCACCTTGCGGATTTCCAAGATCACCCTACTCCAGAAGCCACCGAATCTCGCTTATTATTTTTTCCATAGCTTTGGAATCCATTGGCCCCGTCATCTGATTCTGGCCCAGGCTATGTCCCAATCGAGGGTAGGAATTGATTCTAATATCTGACGCAAAAAAATCTTTATATAGGTTTACCAAAGCAAATTCTCTATGTGCGGGTGTTGCTCCATCAATTTCACCATTGTTAAAGGATATCTTTCCCTGAAATTTAAATAGGCGTTCAACGTTATTAATTGTCTCTGAAAAAAACAATTGCCACCAGTCGTAACTCGCAAATACCGCACCAAATTCGGAATAGATATATTTAAATTCTTCGGTTTTAGGATGAGAAAAAGCGTTTCGTCGAGAATCTTCGTACGCTTTCAAGATTTTATCACCCAATGTAGAATGGGTCCAAAATCCGTCTGGAGATTTTAAGAGGTTACACTGCGCCGAAGGCAATGAGTTGTCAGCGCAAAACTTTTCGATTTCAGTATTGTCAATTTTTTGATTGTGGTCGAAATCCAACTCCCAGTAAGCAGACCGCATTCGCGATGTGAATTGCCACTGAAAAATATTCTTCGCGCTTTCTGCAACAAATCCTAACATCAGTAGACCTTTAGGGTTAATGGCTTGTTGGTAAATGAGTTGCGAAGTATGAATGGTCCCTTCGGAATGCGAAAGAATAACAATAGCATTTTCCTGAGTTATCCCTTGTTTGAGCAGATAATTGTAAACGGTAGCGGCATCTTCGCTGGGGTTTGCAGCTGTTACTGTCGCTCTGATTGCATTGTTGATACAGCTACTAACGTAGTGCCGATTTTGCGAACTTTTGTCTTTACAGTCTCGACATGGCTTTACGGTTCTTTCATTGCAGGAAACTCCACGATAGTCATATCGAGCGGTGGCAACTCCGACGCGATTTAAAGCTTTAGAAAGTTCTTTGAAAAGCAGATCTCTGTGACTTTTGGATGTCCCGTAGTTGTAATCCCGATCAAACAAACCTGTTCCGCCAACCATAAGCACCGTTGGAATGTTTCTGTCTTTGGAACCATAACCGACAGGCAAATCGACTTGCCCGTTGATGACAGCTTTTTTATCGAGAGTCGGTAACGAAAATTGGACTTCCTCGGCGCTACAGATGACCGGAAAAAATAAAGTTATTAGTTTTAAGATCTTCATTTTAACGCCGTGGAAAATCATAAATACCCGAGCGCCTTTTCAAAACTATCGATCGCCGCCTTATTCGGGAACTCTAAAGACGTACTCTCTGAATCTTCATAAAGGGACAGCTGCAATCTAACTTCATCTACTATCGCTCTCATGAGTCTTTGGAGCAACTCCTTGGGTTTCTGCTTAGATTTAATGAAATACTTTTCCCATAAAGACCGCCTAAGGCTCGAAAAAGTGCAGTGCGGATCGTCAGTATGAAAATCTTGAGGAGCGACAAACGTAAAGCTCCTACAGCGATGGTCGACCTTGTTCTTCTGCGGAGGAAGAAGCGCGTCCAATGACCTCGCAGTGATACCGGGGTCGTCAAAGAAGCGCGTCCAATGACCTCGCAGTGATACCGGGGTCGTCAAAGAATACCGCCGCAACAAAATCCGCAAAGAACTCTTGATAATGAGCGGAGATCTGAAAAAACCTTTGAACCTCTGGATGCCGCATCAGCTTGTTAATTTCCTTCGCTACTTCACTAGTGCGATTGATTGTCGAGGAATTTTTGTCGGCAAACTCTCTGCACACATCAGACTTGCAAACACCATCCTCACCAGTAAGATTCATAAAAGTTAGCAACGTTGGGAAAGTTTCATCAGACTCTTGGAGCAAGGCCCGCAATTCACTAAAGAGAGCAAGATTATCGGTCAAGTATCTCACTAAAAGAGCGTGTGCCCACTCGTGCACGAAAACAGCTTTGTAATTGTCAGCAAATTCCTTCTTGTTTTTATCGAAACCAAAAGAAAGATGTCCAAAGCCATAGGAATCCTGCGACTCAAGTACATTGGCGATAGGAAGAATATCCGTCGATGGATTTTCATAGCCAACCAGTGCATTAATTCGACCGCCAAGTTCATCGAATTGGATAAAGTCGGCGCAACTATAAACCGGCGCAAGAGGACCTGGCCGAGTTTCTCTATAGCTAACCAAATTTACGAACTGGATGTTCTTATAGCCCACGCAATATCGTTCTGTAGGAGAACTCCCATTCGCGGACGCAGAGAGAAAAGAGAAAACTATCGGGGACAAAAAAGAGCAACAGCGATATAAATGATTCACAAATACTTTCCCTAAATCCACTACGTTCGGTTGAAGATTGATGGGCAGTATTTTGCAACCGGCGTGCCGCTTTCTAACTTGACCGTCACCTCTTACCCAGGCACTTTAATTTTTAAAAGGTGGTTTATGAAATTTTTCGTAATTTTCTCCGTATTGTTTTTACAAGCTTGCGCATCTTTAGGCCCGAAATATCCTGCTGTCGAAAATAAGGTTTCAAAAGGAAAATCTTTGCTAACTATTTATCGCCCGTGGAAATTTGCCGGGTCCGCCGGTGATCCCTATACCTGTTTAGATAACGCAGCGGTTGGTGAATACTACAATGGATCTTTTTATAACTTAGAAGTTACTCCCGGAGAGCATTTCATTAGTTGGGGTACTATCGATGGACAATCAAAAAATGGTGTTCGTTTTAATGCTAAACAAGGAGAACAGTACTTCTTACGATTCGACATCTCTAAACTAGCGGGCGCCAAAGAGGCCACTCAAGCCGCTGGAATGGTAGGGGCTGGCGCTGTGGGATATGTCGCTTCAGGCGCTTTTTTTTCAAAGGATACCCAAGAAACCATTAATCAGACTATGGATGATCGAGTTCAAAAAGAAGTTAATAACCAAGGATTAATGTTCGTCAAAAAGAAGTTCGCTCAGGCCGAGCTTTCAGATACTAAGCTATACACTGTTAAAAAGTACGATACTAAGTGGTGCACTTCTCCAAAGTAAGAACTTCATTCTGAAAGGAGCTTTCACTTCCGCGATGGAGGTGAAACCTATAAGATACAGTGTAAAAAATCTGTTTCGATAGGCCCAATTGCGATTCCTTCTCACCTATTTGCTCCGCCGCCGCGATACTTTGATTGATCTCCGGCTTAGTTGAAGAGGGAGAAACTTCATTAAATTTATACCAGTAAACCGCACTAGCTCCCCCTGACCTCACTTCCGACATCTTAATTTCGTGAAAAAGCTATAAGCTTCGCCCCAAGTGTTGTTGCCGCACTCACCAAAAAACCCGCGACCCGCACAGAAACTTCCGTTACCAGCATTGCCGACACTGATGGTTCCATCTTCGCGAACATAACCAATGACATCTGGAACTTTGATTTTCTTGTCAAAGTTCATCCAAGTTCCAATACGGTTCCAGCCTTTTTCCATAAATGAAACCTTAGAAAATCCTAAACCTTGGCAAATCAGCAGTGCGTTGGCTGCAGCAACTTGGCCAATCGTTGGCCGGTCGGTAAGATCGACAACCTTACCAATGCCGTTCCAAAAATATTTTTGATAAGAATTATCGCTGGGATCCACAAGATAAGGGCCAGGATTTACCGCCACGATCAAATTGCCGTCTCCAAGGGTATCCAAATTAACTTGCACCTCTTTTTCAGAAATAGCCGTATAGAGTGGCGCGATGTAGGGCTCCTGACTGATTCCTGCTTCCTCGTAGATGCTGTAGCGTTTGGGTTGTATGCGGGCTTTTCGAGCCGAAGAATTTTTAAGAGCAGGAATAGATAAATTGAAAACTTCATCGTTTAAGCCAACCCCACGAAATACCTCGTGCAAAATGACTTCGTCGTTTTTTGACGAATCGAGTGAACAATACTCCATTAAATTGGAATTGGAATTGATTTGTATAAGCCCCTTGTTGCCATAGAATGCAGTGGTTGGGTCAGTGACAACTTGACCCGCTTTGGAAATGATCGGCGCATAAATTTCTTTTTTGGATTCATCCCATAAAGCAGGTTTAACTTGCCATTGTACATCCTTGGTAAATTTGTTGTAGACATCGTTGTAATCAAAAAGTTTGGTGTCGACTAAATCGCCTAAAACCTGGAATACTTTTTGGGCGCAAAGTTTACTTTCTTTGCCACCACCACCGCCACCGATCGTGCCGGCCGAGGTTGAAATTGCGACTGTTAAAACTGCTGTTATTAAAGCTAGATTTTTCATGGTTTCTCCATTCTGATAGGGTTATTCAAATCGAGTGCCATCATAACCCGGCGCGCAAAATGATTTCCATTTAATATTTGCTAAAATGGTACAGTTATTTTTATCATTTTTGCTAAATTTGTAAATATTTGATATTATTAACTAATGGATATATTCGAGTATGATGACTATAAGAAATGGGTAATTGCTAAAATAGATTTCTTAGCAAACAAGGGACGCGGGCAATACTCGCGCATTGCCGAACATCTAAACACTAGCCCCACGATTGTCACGCAAGTTTTTAAGGGCGACCGGGAACTAACTCCCGAGCAAGCACTCTTACTTGCAAAATATTTTGCCCTTTCTAAATCAGAATCGCGATTTTTTATTTTGCTGGTGAATTTCGCGCGGGCGGGCTCGCATTTGTATCGTGAAAGTTTGCGCGAAGAAATAATTGAAGAACGAAAACGTTCACAAGAGATTCGCAATCGCGTACCCCAGGACATTATTTTGACGGAGGAGGTAAAAGCTATTTTATATTCCAACTGGTATTACTTGGCGATTTGGAGTCTTTCGGCGATAGAAGGCTTTGATGACCTCGAGGTGATTTGTAAGAGGATTAATCTAAGTAAGGCCAAAGGGCGTGAGGCGCTTGATTTTTTGCTCAAATATTCGCTTGTGAAATATGATGAGGAAAATAAACTTCGAGTGGGCCATACCTTACTTCATCTCGATGCCAATTCGCCGCAGATTGCGCGCCACCATCAAAACTGGCGCTTACAAGCTTTCAGTCGGTACGAAGCCCCAATGGCGGAAGATGCCTTTTACACGGCACCAATAACACTTTCCAGAAGTGATGCCAAAAAATTGCGAACAAGTATCTTAAAGTTTATTTCTCAAACAGGAGAGCTGGTGAAAGACTCCCCTTCCGAAGAACTTTTTTGTTTGTGCATAGATTGGTTTGTGGTTTGAGAAGAGGATACAATCAACAACTTAGAATCACTTCTGCTAAAACACTTTGTATCATATCGAGAAACTTGGCATTCGCTTGAGTGTAAACTTCTTTTTGTCGAGGAAGTTTAATGATTCTCCGTCTTCTTAAAATTTCCATAGTTGGCCAGCTTCTCGTCTATACTTTGGGCGAGGTTTCATCCAACGTCATGGCTGACGACGCCTTTGATAGAGGAACCACAGAGTCCTTTGTTTGCGATGGCAATTGCAACGATGAGCACGGCAAGCCTATGAAGGACCTTTCATGGCTATCAGAATTTTTGAACAAGAAAGTTCATCCACTTGGTTGGGGAGCTCGGAAGATCATTGCAACTTCTTTT
>CAYPZY010000167.1:0-6613 GCA_964415155.1 uncultured Bdellovibrionales bacterium | reverse complement strand
CCTGGTTAATAGTGAAAAACCAATCTAACAAACTTTTCTTTTTGAAACAGGTCACTGATCATAACCTGTAAAGCGCGCAAAAATTGTCTCATTGTAAAAGATCTCGTCAAGCTATTGATCGCCAAACGAGCTATATCAAGGCCTTAGCTTTGCAACACCTTAGGATATGAAAAACGCTCTCGCCGTATTGATTTTAGGCCTTTCACTTCAGGCAACTGCCTCATATTCCAAAATGACGAAAACGATTATCCAAACTTCCTCTAGCAGCGAACAAATTTCAGATATCGTCGCTAAATATAGACCGGAGTTCGCCTGCGTTACGGTTGATCGTAAAAATGGAAAAGATCATATTTTTATGTCCACCGATGGTAAGGACTGCACAACCAACCCGGAGGACGCAGCAAAATTGGATCTGGAGCTTAAGCAGCGCATAGATAATTCGAATGATCCACAGCTTAAACACCTTCTGCAAATGCAAAAGAAGGAAATCGAAACTATCAATCATTCCTTCAATACTTTCTTCACCAATGACCAGCTCGATAGAGTGTGGACCAAGATTGCAGAGCTCGCACAGAAAAAAAACCTAAGCGGGCGTGAATATTGGATGATGGATTATGTTTGGAAGAGTTTGCGCCAGCAAAACAAAATTCGCAGGCTTTCAAAAAGATTGCGCGACGATTTAAACATTCCCGAAGAATATTGTTCCACTAAAGACACTTGCAGCAAACTCAAAGCCGTTTACCTACCGCTTAACAACATGATTTTGGTGGATTTCGGTTCGATGGACCAAGTGGATATTCTTAAATTTTATCATGAATTAGTACACGCAATTCAGTATACGTTTCGTTTGCCACTAGATTTACAAACGCTTTATGAAAACAGTAAAAAGAAAGACGGTATTTCCGCATCACGCATTGTCGATCTCTTACGTTTCTTATACGAGGCTCAGGCTAATTGGTACACCATTCGTATTAGCGACGATGAAAGATGGTCAAGTGGCATTAAATCACTTTTAGTTTTAACTCCTGCTGCAATTGTTAAAGTATTTTTTGCAATGATGACAGCAACAGCAACAGTAAGGGTTGGACAAGAGCAACTGACAGATTGGCTTCCCGAGTTCGACATTCCCAATGAGGGAAAATATCTCCATTTCAAATCGTCAAAGGCCATTGAAATCTTTCATGAGCCTATTATTGTGAATCACATCTTTAATTTGTTTAATCCCGGTGTAAACATCGACATTGACGTTCACGTCCTTTTTTCGAAAATAGTTGAGCGAGCTTACTTTGGCGAACTCAATTTCATTCGACAAGATAATGGTAGCGATCAGACGGCGTTCGTAGAAATGAATAACAACTTTCACAACAAAGTTTTGTCACCACGCGACCTTATTGGTTGCGATAGCCTCCTTCGCAATGTTGCCATGAGTGATTCGCCCCTTCTTCAGTGGTTAACGTTACCACGAGACGCATTTATCGGTTGTGCCTCGTACACTGAAGACAGATTTTTTAAAAATCGAGAGGTTATTACTAAACTCGTGACAGACCCTCGCAAGTGGCGATTTTATCACAAGGGAACTGAAGGTGGCCATGGCCCAAGTCTCAACATTGACCCTCAGGGAACAGAAGGTGGCCATGGCCCAAGTTTGGAGATTCACCCGCAGTTAGAAATTTTACCGGAGTGATCTACCACATCGCCAATCAAAATCGAGAGTTTGAAATACAAAACGCCACCACTCCCCCAATCGAGCGGCAGCTCTGAGATTACAAATTACCTTTGTTCACAACTAGGCTCTAAATAACAAAACGTTGCCTGACCTTGTTGGTTCGCTTTTGGTATTCGGTCAACTTTCTCAAAGCACGCTTGTTTGGCGGCTTCTTTCGCTACCATAAGGCTTCCTCTCCAGCCGCTGTCTCCCATTCCCGAAATTATGCAGCGATATCTTGTGGGCGCTCGTTGCTGCTGAGTTCCTTCACAGGAAATTCTTGTTTTTTCACCTTCAACAGTAGCGAAGATGGACTCTCCACCGTTAAGAGAGATACTGCCAACATCCGCCATAGCGAACGAAGAAAAAATAAAATTGATAAGTACTAAATATTTCATAGAACCTCCTAAAATATTATAAATCTATTTGTGCCGAAGGATAACGCTTTCAGCCCAATCCAACATTTCATCTGTGGAATAGAATATATCCGGAGGACAAAGCGTTCCGTCATTTCCCAGTTCGATCATCTCCACATATCTTGACCGAAGAACCTTCGCATCTATGTCAGGATTGGCCTTCACAACTTCTGCCACCCGCTCATTAATTATTGGCCCGGCAACTCCTAGCTTGCCCTCACGTAATAAGGCAGCGGCCTTATTCCTGGAATTCGATCTCAATTTATAATATAAAGCGGGCCCACCTGTGAGGACGATTCCCACAAAAAAAGTGGCAAAACCACCTATTGCAGCCTGTTGCGATGCTTTAGCGTCGGACCACGCTTCCACTTGGTAAACGTTGGAACAATCATCCGCCTTTGCGATGCTCGCCATAATTGAGAGGGCAGTCACCAGACACTTTATTTTTTTCATAACTACTCCTTTTGTTGGATTTAGTTTTAAATCAAAATTTGGGGAATAGCTTGTAACCTCGGGTAACTTAACGGGCGCAACCATATAAGACCTCTTATAACGAATTCACCTCAGCCCAGTCCAAAATATCATCGACCGAGCGGAACTCACCTTCAGGGCACAAGAGACCCGAGCGATTTCCTTCGCGAATGAGGGCAACAAACTTTTCAGCGAGCTGTGGATAGGTATGGCGCGAACCTTTTTTTACGATCTTTGCAATTCGTTTTGTCATTAATGTCCCCGGAACTCCAACTTCAGCTTCTTTAAGTAAGGCACTTGTGTCCTCAGCATTTTCGGCTTGTGCGTAATATCGAATTGCAAAGCCACCGGTGAAAACGATTCCGACGAGCCAGCCAAAAAGACCCATGGTGACCATATCGCTTGAGTCCTTTCTTTTGAGATCCGCATATTTTGTATAGACTGAAAGACAATCCGCTTGAGCAGAACTTGCCAACATAGTGACCGCTAACACTAAACATTTTATTTTTTTCATAACTTCTCCTTTTGTTTTTAAATCTGTCACTAAGTTATCAGAGTTTTAAAAACAAACACGTCGGTCAGGGTAACTTAAAAACCAAACAATTATTGTCACTCACCAACCAACAAAAGAGCCGAGACCATAAATCGTTACTTCGTCAAATGTGTGATCAGCCAACCCCATTAAACCGTTCGTAATCGAGGCCTTAGATTTGCACAATAAGCCCACGTGAGAAAGAATATCGTTATCAAGATCATAGTTACTGTCACGTTGCTATTCCAAGGTGGCTTTTCTAACGCCGATGACAGCATTGACTATAATCCAACGGACAATGGATTTAATGGTTCCACGACAGGTACTGGAAACATCCCAGCCGAGACGGTTCCGGATGATGCTTTCACCGAGTTTCGTCAAATCCAAATTAGGGAAGCAGAAATTATAAATAAGTCGTATAACACCTATATCAGCGACGAATATCTCACTAAGGTTTGGAATAAGATTTGGCAGTTAGCTGAGTTTAATAAATTGGATGAGACTAGCAAATGGCTTATGACCTTCACCTGGTTCAATCTAAAGTCGACTAATAGGATTCGTCGCCTTTCGAATGATCTCCGAATCAATGCCAATATTCCAAAAATATCCTGCTCTACTCCAGAAACTTGTAGCAAACAAAACGCCGTCTACATGCCCCTCAGTAATCTTATTTTTGTGGATTATGGATCCCTTGATAATGAAGACATCATAAAATTCTATCACGAACTTGTACATGCTGTTCAATATAACATTCGTTTTCCAATGGATTTTTTGACCCTTTATAAAGAATCAAAAAAGTCAGGAGACTCTGCTATCAGTGAAAGTCGTATCATCGATCTTTTAAGATTTTTGTACGAAGCGCAAGCTAATTGGTACAGCATTCGTTTAGGCCATGATAAGAGATGGTCGAGCGTCCTAAGGAACTTTTACGTTTTCCCTTTTTACTATTTTAAATCGCTATTCGCGATGCTTTCTGTTACGGGAACTGTTCGCTTAGGTATTTCCTCGTTTGACAAATGGTTGCCTCAAATCGATCAGAAAGGGTCAGGTTATATTCAGGACTGGTCTCAGGCTTCAGTCGACGATTTCCGTGAGCCACTTATTTTATATATGCCTTTACATCTTCTGAACATTGGCGTCAATATTGACATGGGCACACACGAAAGTTTTATTAAATCTGTAGAACGTTATTACTATGGCAAAGTAGATTTTATCCATCTCAAGAACGGCGCCGATCAGCTCGCATTCAAAGCGATGAACGACAATTACTACCCGAGAATGGATCGCTCCTTTCCCACTGATTGTGTTACAGTTTTGAGATCAATAGTGCGGAGCAATTCACCCATTATCGCTTGGCTAACTCTTCCCGAAGAAAATTTTACCAAGTGTAAGCCATTCTATGATGAAGACTTCTTTAAACATCGTGACGAACTCATTCGCGTGATTACCGATCCAACCAAATGGAGCTTCTATCACCGTGGAACAGAAGGGGGCCATGGCCCCAGCATCGACATCGACCCTCATGGCACCGAAGGCGGCCATGGCCCAAGTTTGGAAATCCATCCGCAGTTGGAAATCAAACCTTAAGGCCTCTTATAACGAATTCACCTCAGCCCAGTCCAAAATATCATCGACCGAGCGGAACTCACCTTCAGGGCACAAGAGACCCGAGCGATTTCCTTCGCGAATGAGGGCAACAAACTTTTCAGCGAGCTGTGGATAGGTATGGCGCGAACCTTTTTTTACGATCTTTGCAATTCGTTTTGTCATTAATGTCCCCGGAACTCCAACTTCAGCTTCTTTAAGTAAGGCACTTGTTTCCTCAGCATTTTCGGCTTGTGCGTAGTATCGAATTGCAAAGCCACCGGTAAAAATGAGTCCGACGAGCCAAATCGCTAAGCCATTGATTACCATTTTGTCTGATTCTACTCTTTTGAGTTTCGCATATTCTGTATAGACTGAAAGACAATCCGCTTGAGCAGAACTTGCTAACATAGTGACCGCTAACACTAAACATTTTATCTTTTTCATAACTTCTCCTTTTGTTTTTAAATCTGTCACTAAATTATCAGAGTTCTAAAAACAAACACGTGTGTCGCGGCAACCTGAAAACCAGACAATTATTGTCACCAGCCAATACCAACGAGCTCGAAAGTCCGAGACCATAAATTGTTACTTTGTCAAAAGTATGATCAGCAAACTCCTCAAAAATCCTCGATAAACAAGGCCTTAGCTTTGCATTGAACCACGCTGTGACGAAGATCATCCTGCTCCTATTTATTTTTGTTTCTCAAGGCGTACACGCCAACGACAACTACGGGTCGCTCGACCCTTTTGTTGATCTTCGCAAGATTCAGGCAAGAGAAGCCGAGATAATCAATAGTTCCTACAACACCTACATCAGCGACGAATATCTCACTAAGGTTTGGAACAAGATCTGGCAGTTGGCTGAGTTTAATAAATTGGATGAGACTAGCAAATGGCTTATGACCTTCACCTGGTCAAATTTAAAAGCCAGCAAAAGGATTCGCCGCCTTTCAAATGATTTACGAATCAATGCCAATATCCCAAAAGTATCCTGCTCTTCTCCTGAGATTTGTAGCAAACAACACGCTGTTTACATGCCATTAAGTAATCTTATTTTTGTCGATTACGGATCCCTTGATAATGAAGACATATTGAAATTTTATCATGAACTGGTTCATGCCATCCAATATAACATACGTTTCCCAATGGACCTTCTCACGTTATACCAAGATTCTAAAAAGACTGACGGCACTGGCATCGACGAGAAGCGCATCGTCGACCTCATGAGGTTTCTCTACGAGGCGCAAGCCAACTGGTACAGCATTCGTTTAGGTCATGATGAGAGATGGGCGAGTAATTTACGAAATATCTATTTTTATCCCATTGCTTACTTCAAAAACCTTTTTGCGATTCTATCCTTCACAGGCTCTTATCACCTAGGGTATTCAGATTTCGCCAAGTGGCTACCTAGAGTTGATCAAACCAGCAACCCTTATGTGCAGGGTTCCTCGACTAGATCTGTCGAAGCCTTTCGCGAACCGCTGATTTTTCATATTCCTATTTACAAGCAAAACTTGGGGGTCAATGTAGACACGTCGACACATCAAGACTTTATTAAATCGGTTGAGCGTTACTATTACGGCAAAGTGGATTTCATTCATCTCAAGAACGGTTCAGATCAGTTAGCGTTCAAAGATATGAACGACAATTACTATCGAAGAATGGACCAAGCATTTCCTGCAGATTGTGTTCGCATGTTACGATCTATAGTACAAAGTAACTCGCCGATTATCGAATGGCTGACTCTACCAAAAGAGACGATCGCTGCTTGTGAAGCTTTCTATGACGAAGACTTCTTTAAACATCGTGACGAACTCATTCGCGTGATTACAGACCAATCAAAGTGGGGTTTTTATCATCGTGGAACAGAAGGGGGCCATGGCCCCAGCATCGACATCGATC
>CAYPZY010000166.1:0-6680 GCA_964415155.1 uncultured Bdellovibrionales bacterium | reverse complement strand
CAAGTCATAGAGAGAAGCGAAGGCCTAAAGTCTTTAACTCGTAAGCTCTTACGACCTATCATCAAATGGGTTAGCACTCAAATTTAGCAGAGCTAATAATCTTAGCAGTCATTTTACCGCTTGACCTGCATCGTCTCTTCTATGATTTTTATTTTATGAGTACAAAAATCTACGATGCAATTATTGTTGGTGGCGGACTATCGGGTTTATCTATGGCAGCAGGTTTAAGCCAAAATCAAAAAGTCGCCCTTGTTGAGGCTGGAGAATTTGCTGGGGGCATGTGTCGCCCGCATACAGGTTATAAAGATTTAACAGGCCATTTTCATACCATTCCCTTTTCTGCTGAAAGCGAAAAGACGCTTGATTTTTTAGAAGTACTTTTGCATCAACCCATTCGTCGCGAAAAGGTGGAGCAACAGCCCGTTACTTTTGAAGACGGCCTAAAACCTTTTTTAGGGTATGGCGATCAGCAACCGCCGTTTGTGGAAGAACTTGATTTTTACACCTCTCAACAGCGTTTACATCTTTATGAGGGTCCCGATTATTGGGTCCACGTGCTCTTTGAAAAATTTAAAGGCGAGTTCTTTAACTTTAGCCAAGTGACTAAAATCCTTTTTGAAAATCAAAAAGCGGTCGGCGTTGTAGTAAATGGTCAAAAAATTTTGCAGGCTAATAACATCATCTTTTGTGGTGATCCGAAGTCACTTTTGCAGCTGACTGGCAACGAAGATCTTCCCGCGAAGATTCGCCAAAAATTAACCAAATCGCAGCTATGGACTTCGATTTTGTTGCAGTTCGTTCACGAGCAACCAATTAGTGAAAATCTTGCTATCCATATTCTTAATCAAAAATCAGATTTAAATTCCTACTGCATCGGGCAGTTTCAAAACCTACCACTCGAAAATGGTCATAATCATCAAAGCTCGCAATGGCTTACCTTTATGGCCGAATCTGATAGTGAGGACGAAGAACTTCTTGCCCAAGCCATTAAACGCACAAAAAAATTGATTACTAAAGCTTATCCCAATGCTTTCGAGAACTTAAAGTACGAGAAAATATCGGTTTGTCCACATAGCCACGGCCAAATCAACATTTCTCTTGCAGATGACCAGAGTCTTCCTGGAGTTGAAAATCTCTACTTAGTGAACTCGCTCACAGGTAATTTGAAAAACGTCGCGGGCTCCCTTGAGCAGGCAGAACGATGCCTTAAAAGCCTCGGTTTTTGCGCCGCACCATAAGGAGTAAGCACCTAAAAATTGTTGTGCTTTTAGTCGAAATTAGGTACCTCCATTTATTACATTCAACGAACCTGTTGAGAGAATAACTTATTTCCAAAAAATTTTGGAGGAGGCCTGATGGCACAAGTTACTATGAAGGAAATGCTAGATGCGGGTGTACACTTCGGACACCAGACAGAGCGCTGGAATCCCCGCATGAAAAATTTTGTTTTTGGCGCAAGACAGGGCATTCACATCATCGATCTACAAAAATCTGTTGTTCAAGCTAAAAAAGCCGCTGATTTCGTGAAAACCATTGCTGCTAACGGCGGAAGATTGATCTTCGTAGGAACTAAAAAACAAGCTGTTGAGCCCATCCTTGAAGCTGCTAAAAAATGTAATCAGTATTACATGGTAAAGCGTTGGCTAGGTGGTTCTCTAACTAACTTCCAAACAATTAAAAATAGTATTGATCGTTTGAAAAAAATCGAACAAATGAAAGAAAAAGGTCAATACGAATATCTGACTAAAAAAGAACGCGCAAAAATCGATAAAGAAGCACAACGCCTTTTGGACTATCTAGAAGGTATCCGCGAAATGAAAGAGCCACCACAGGCTATGTTCGTAGTTGATATTGTTAAAGAACACATTGCTGTTGCAGAAGCTCGCCGTTTGCGCATTCCAGTTATCGCTGTTGTCGACACAAATGCCGATCCAAGTCTTGTTGATTACCCAATCCCAGGCAACGACGATGCAATCCGTTCTTTAAAACTTTTCTCTAACTTGATTGCCGATTCTTTCATGGAAGGTGCTCAAGAATGGGAACACAAACTTCGTACTCAATCTGATAAGAGAATTGATCTTGCCGACCAAAAAGAAGCACCCGTCAGAGAGAAACCAAGCAAAGAAGCAAAACCTGAGGCTAATGCTACTGGTCCAGCGGTTGTTCGCGCGACTAAAATGCGTAAACTCGTTGCTGCTGGTCTTGCTGATGAAGTTGAGATTGCAATGGAGCTTGAGCAACAAGAAGGTTCTCCTGCTGAAGAAGAAGAGTCAGGCTCAACTACTTCTCCGAATAAGCCAAGCCGTAAAAAATAGTATTGGAGTTACAAATGACCACTTCTGCTTCCAGTGTTAAGGAACTTAGAGAGAAAACTGGCGCCGGCATGCTTGACTGCAAAAAGGCGCTTGAAGAAACAAAAGGTGACTTCGAAAAAGCCATCGACTGGCTTCGTAAAAAAGGTTTAAGCGCTGCCGCTAAAAAATCAGGTCGTACCGCAGCAGAAGGACTTGTCCACGCTTATATTCATGGCGAAGGCCGCATCGGCGTATTGATCGAAGTAAATTCTGAAACGGACTTTGTTGCGCGTAATGAACAATTTAAGTCTTTAGTTCGTGACATAGCTATGCACATTGCTGCTGCTAATCCTGTTTGCGTTAGCTCTGCAGATTTCCCACCAGAAATGCTTACTCGCGAAAAAACTGTATTAATGGATAAAGCCCGTGAGCAAAAGAAACCAGAAGCAATGATTGAAAAAATCGTTGATGGTCAAATTAAAAAATTCATGGCCGAAAGCTGCTTATTGGATCAACCTTTCGTTAAAGATCCAGATAAAAAAGTTTCTGATATTATTACCCAAGCTATTTCGACAATTGGCGAGAACCTCGTGGTTCGCCGTTTTGTACGTTATGAGTTAGGTGAAGGTATCGAGAAAAAGAAAATGGACTTCGCCGAAGAAGTAGCTGCGCAAATTAAGGGATAAAGTGGCAAAATCTGCATATCGTAGAGTTCTACTCAAGCTCAGTGGAGAGGCACTCGCTGGCCCCAGCGGTTCTGGAATTGATACAAAAATAATTAGCCAAATGGCGACTGATGTAAAAGAAGCCCACGACACCGGTGTGGAAATGGGTGTCGTTATAGGTGGTGGTAACATCTTCCGTGGCGTCGCCGCTTCTACCAATGGTATGGATCGCGCAACCTCGGATTATATGGGGATGCTTGCGACATGCATCAATGCTCTTGCCCTTCAGGAAGCCTTTGAAAAAGTAGGCCTGCAAACTCGTGTTCAATCAGCCATTACCATGAATGAAATTGCCGAACCCTACATTCGCCGTAAAGCCATTCGTCACCTTGAAAAGGGTCGTTTGGTTATTTTTTCAGCAGGAACTGGTAATCCCTATTTTACCACTGATACTGCGGCAGCATTGAGAGCAATGGAAATTAACGCTGAAGTTATCTTGAAAGCCACAAAAGTAGACGGTGTTTACGATAAAGATCCAAAAAAGCATTCTGATGCAAAGAAGTTTGATCATTTAACATATATTGATATGCTTAATAAGGGTTTAAAAGTAATGGACTCGACAGCGGTGTCCTTAAGCATGGATAACAAGCTGCCAATTATCACCTTTGACCTAACAACTCCTGGGAATATCTTGCGAGTTATCAAAGGGGAAATGATCGGCACCGTTATTCGTTAGGAGTTTTTATGGTCGACCAAATTAAGAACGATACCAAAACGAAGATGGACAAGGCCGTTCAGGCTTTAAAAAATGAGTTAAAGAAAATCCGCACAGGCAAAGCTCACATTTCGATGCTCGATAACATTAAAGTTAATTATTACGGTTCACCAACTCCGTTGGCGCAAACTGCTTCTTTAAGCTGTCCCGATCCGAAGTCTTTTTTAATCACTCCATGGGAAACCCCACTCTTAAAAGAAATTGAATCTGCAATTATTAAAAGTGACCTAGGAATGACTCCTATCAACGACGGTAAAGTTATTCGTTTGAAAGTACCAGCGTTAACCGAAGAGCGCCGTAAGGAGCTAGTTAAGAACTCCAAAAAAATAGTTGAGGAATCACGTGTTGCGATTCGTATGGCTCGCCGAGATGCCAACGAACTTGTGAAGAAGCATCAAAAAGACAAAACATTAAGCGAAGACCAATGTAAAAATTTAACTGACCAAGTTCAAAAAATCACAGATGATTTTATGAAACAAATTGATCAGGTGGCCGAGGAAAAAGAAAAAGACATCATGACGATTTAAAGTCGTAGATAAGGATATACTACGTTGAAGATTCCCCGACATGTCGCAATTATTATGGATGGTAATGGCCGGTGGGCTGAATTAAAAGGTCACTCCCGAATTTTTGGTCACGTTAAAGGCGCCAAAGTCGCAAAATCAATCATCGAAGAATGTGTTAAAAGAAAAGTTGATTATCTAACCTTATTTGCTTTCTCAACAGAAAATTGGCAACGTCCACAGTTTGAAGTTTCTTTCCTTATGCGTTTGCTTCGTAAATATCTAATTCGTGAACGCAAAAGCCTCTGTGAACAGAATATTCGTTTTACCTGTATAGGAGAGATTTCTCGCTTACCAGCATCAGCACAAGAAGAAGTGCGCAAAACCATTGAAGCAACTCAACATAACACGGGCCTCAACTTGGTATTCGCCCTCAGTTACGGTGGCAGGCAAGAAATTCTTAACGCTGCGAAAGCGCTTTGCCAAAAGGTAAAAGAAGGAACTGTTGATATCAATAACATCAATGATGACCTCTTTAAAGCACAAATGGAGAGCGCCTATTTACCCGACCCCGATTTAATAATTCGTACCAGCGGGGAAAATAGAGTTTCAAATTTCTTCTTATGGCAATCTGCTTACAGTGAATTTTATTTCTGCCAGTCTCTATGGCCGGACTTTACAGTTAAACAATTCGAAGATGCTCTCGACTTTTATAATCGCAAAGAACGTCGGTTTGGAAAGACCGGCGGTCAAATTCGCGGCGATGCCCCTTACGAAAATGTTTTGCCTTTGGGTATAACGTAAGTAGCGGATGCGCAATCTAGTAATTCGAATCATTTCATCAGTCATCGCGGTAAGTTTGCTGGTTGGTTCCATTTACTTTGGAAAAAATGTTTTGTTACTGATGTGTCTGCTGTGCGTTTGCATATGTTTTTTCGAATTCTCCAACTTTTTTCCTAAATCGCAGCGACTTTCTGTGAACGAACAGAATTTAGTTAAACGCGGCTTTATTTTTTTTGGAATCATTCTGTTTTACCTGGCCTCGCAATTCCCTTCACAGACGATTATTATTTTTCCACTGACTGTGCTGGCATGGACTGGTCTCCTGTGTTGGCTTCTCGCGCGAACCGATAATTTGTCTGAACTATTGTCGCAGCTAAATATGATGATCTTGGGTTTCGTGTATTGCGCCATCTTGCCTGCTATTTCTGTGCAGATCATCAATCAGGAAAATGGTGTATCGTTATTTCTGTGGCACCTGGGAATTGTTTTTGGTGGCGACATCTTTGCTTATTTTTCTGGACGGCTCTTTGGTCGGCATAAACTTCATGAGGCTTTGTCTCCTAAAAAAACCGTCGAGGGGGCCATTGGCGGTTTGGTCGGGTCTGTCGTTTTTGGTTATGGCATTGCCGTTGCTACTGGCTTAAGTCTCCATATCGCCGCAATGGTTGCCCTGTTTTTGGTAACGGCGGTATTTGCTCAACTGGGCGATCTCTTTGAATCTTTCCTGAAGCGTTTTGCTAACCTTAAAGATTCGGGGAATATTATGCCTGGTCACGGTGGTGTGCTAGATCGCATTGACGGCGTACTTTTTTCGTCGGCTGTATTTCTTTTTGCTTATAATTTATTGATAAAGTCCTAAGTCGTATTGCTTTGCGTTTACGGCATATTCTTTGGCAAGCACCTAACTTTGATTTAAATTGAGAGAATGGATATTTTATCAAATTCTTTCAATTGGTTATTTTCAAATACTGTTCCTTTTATAGTACTTCTTGGCGTACTCATTTTTGTTCACGAGCTTGGACATTTTCTTGTCGCTAAATATTTTGGTGTAAGGGTTGAAGTATTTAGTCTCGGTTTTGGCAAAAAAATATTGCAGTACAAAAAGGGCGACACCACTTATTGTGTTTCACTTATCCCACTTGGCGGTTATGTCAAAATGTTTGGCGATGACCCTCGTGCTCCTATTCCGGATAGTGAAAAGCAATTTTCATTTTTGCATAAGCCACTTTGGCCACGAACTGCCGTTGTTTTAGCAGGGCCCTTAATGAATTTCTTTTTTGCAATTTTCTTATTCGCCTACGTCGGAATTTTAGGTGAGCAAAATTTGCGTGCAATGGTGGGAGATCTCTCCACGAATAGTGTTGCCTACCAGGCGGGGCTACGACCAGGCGACGAGGTTCTTCAAGTAAATGGGGTCAAAGTTGAATCATGGAAACAACTTAACGATCAAATTGAGGACAACGCAGATCAAAGTACAAAACTTTTGGTTAAAGACGAAAGTGGTCAAACCAAAGATGTAAATGTCATACCTGTTCTACAAGACAATCAGGATGTGTTAAGCACTAAGTCTAAAATCGGAGTGGTTGAGGGGCTTATCAATACCTCACGTTCAACAGCAGTAGGTATTCCTAATTCTTCATCCCCCGCTAAAACTGCTGGG
>CAYPZY010000165.1:0-6698 GCA_964415155.1 uncultured Bdellovibrionales bacterium | reverse complement strand
GTGTTACCTATGTCTCCGGAATAATCTGTAACCCATGTCTCCGGAATGGACCTTTAGTTGATTTTTTAAAGTTACCCACCACGAACCGAGAAGAACCAGAATAGCTTAAAAATAGTGTTGAAATTGGGGGAGCATTACAACTTTGATGGTAAACAGATCGAAAATGATTGTAACCCAAATGTAACCGGACTTGGTTACATTCGGCGGACAGAACACTACGAAACGGTATTTCACACTCTGATAAGTTATTGAAAAGCCAGACTTGGCGGAGAGAGAGGGATTCGAACCCCCGAGCCCCTTGCGAGGCTTCCGGTTTTCAAGACCGGTGCTATCAACCGCTCAGCCATCTCTCCACGTGTGAAATTAGAGATGAGTTCGGCAAAATTCAAATTTTTTTAACAAGATTGTGCATCGCGTCCCGGATATATAACCAGGCACCTAATCGGGGCTACAAAGAAATTCTGTCTTTACCCATGTAAGGCTGAAGCACTTTTGGGATTACGACAGAGCCGTCTTCTTGTTGGTAGTTTTCTAAGATGGCGATGAGGGTGCGACCGATGGCAAGGCCAGAGCCGTTGATGGTGTGGAGAAATTGTGGCTTGCCGCCTTTAGAACGATAACGGATGCCTGCACGACGGGCCTGGAAAGCTGCAAAGTTTGAGCAAGAGCTAATTTCTCGGTAAGCGTTTTGACCGGGTAACCAAACCTCGAGGTCGTAACATTTGGTGGCGCTAAAACTGATGTCGGCCGTGCAAAGAGCCATCACTCGATAAGGGACCTCTAGAAGCTTGAGAATTTCTTCAGCATCACGAGTGAGTTTTTCGTGCTCTTCAAAAGATTCTTCGGGACGGCAGAATTTTAGAAGTTCTACTTTATGGAACTGGTGAACGCGAAGAATTCCCTTCGTGTCTTTTCCGTAGGAGCCCGCTTCAGCACGAAAGCAGGGGCTGAAGGCGACAAATTTTACAGGAAGTTGTGATTCGTCCAGAATTTCTTGTGCAAAATAATTTGTGACTGGTGCCTCGGCTGTAGGAATGAGATGGTAATCGGTTCCTTGCACGTGAAAGGCTTCGTCTTTGAATTTTGGGAACTGACCAACGCCCTGCATGGACGCTGTATTCACCATGTAAGGAGGAAGCATCTCGCGATAGCCATGCTTTGAGGTATGAATGTCGAGCATGAAGTTCATCAAGGCGCGCTCAAGTTTGGCGAGATCATCAAGCAAAAACCAGAATCTTGCGCCGGTAACTTTGGTGGCACGCTCTAAATCTAACATTTTTAAATTAGCGCCGAGTTCCCAGTGCTCTTTGGGTTTGAAAGAAAATTTACGTGCATCACCGACTCGACGAACTTCTTTATTATCTGCCTCGGACTTACCAACAGGAGTTGATTCATGGGTGAGATTGGGAAGTGTTAAGTGAATTTCATCGACTTTTTTTTGGACTTCATCACATTGAGCGAACATGTCCTTAATTTTGCCGCTCAAGGCCTGCATGTCGGCAATTTGTTTCGTCGCATCAGTCTTTTCGCGTTTTAGTTTGGCGATGACTTCAGACATTTTATTTTGTTCAGCTTTTAATTTTTCGGCTTCCGAAATAAGTTGTTTACGCTGACGATTTAAATCTAAAACTTTATCGATTAAAGATACGTCTCCACCGCGAGCTTGTAAGCTAGCAGTGTATTTTTTTTGGTATTCGCTATCTTCTAAATCTTTTAAATCAATCATGGCCTAAAAACTCCTATGGGGCCATGTGGATATACAATTTTAAAAGCAGTCCTGCAACAAAAGCGAAGAGATCAAAGAGAATAATCATCAAAAAATTCCATTTTCTGACAATTCTTAAGAAGATCGCCGTCACCAGTATAATAACAAAACTGAAAACAAGATTGGAATAACCAATGATAGTTTGACCAGCCAAAGAAATTGTTAAGCCCATGATAAGGCCAGAAAGCATTTTGAAGAAAAATAGAGAAAGGCTTTTAGACGACTCTTTAAACTTATAGTGTACGGTTTCCACAAGCCTCGCCATTTGTTACTCCTCTAGCGACCAAGTTGATTTAATTTTTGTCTCACCTGATCGGCATCCTTAGCGTTCGGTGATAATACCAAGTATTGATTATAGGCAGAAAGAGCTGAGCTTGTCTCGCCTTTAATTTCGTAAATCTGGCCGAGTTCCAAATAGACTTCTGGTAGTCCTGACTCACGCTCTTCGGCAATGCGAATCATCGCCAGCGCGGTATCTAACGAACCAGATAAGCGATAGCATTTCGCTAGTGTTATATAAATTTTAGCACCCTGGGGGCCGAGCTTTAAAGCCTTTTGAATTTCACTCGTACAGTTTGTGTAGCGCTGTTGTTGACTGTAAACCTCAGCGGCTAACAGGTAAGATTCGGGTAGTGACGGATTGTTGTTCTGCTCCTTCATGGCTTCTTTAAGAGCCAATTCATAATTTCCCATTTGTGCGGCCACTTTCCCCAAATTAAGGTGCGCCAGTGGGAAAAGAGGATTTTTATCTACAACTCGCTCGTAGGACTGAATGGCCTTTTGCAGCTGGCCTGCAGAAGCGTACATTTGGCCAAGAATAAACATAGAGTTTGCATCACCTGGATCAAGAGCCGCTGCTTTTAACAAGGGATCGACCGCTTCTTTATAGCGGCCTTGTGCCTGCAGTGATTTTCCTAAACCCCAGAACGCTTCCTTTTTTGTGTTCTCTAACATAGTCACTTGCCGATAGACGGCCTCAGCCTCTGCGTATTTTTCGTCTTGAAACAAAACGTCTGCTAAGGTCATGCGAAAATCAACAACGCCGGGAAAGGTTTCGATAATTTTTTTAATGTAGTGGACTCCGGCCTCGACACCTTGAACGGAAACCAAAGATCGAGTGTAAACATCTTGAGTTTCACCAGAAGTGTTTTCCAGCTCGATGGCTTTTGCTGCAATTCTAAAAGCGTCAGTAAACTTTTGCTGAAGCATGTAGGCCTTAGCCATGATGACGTGGGATTGCACGTCCGTGCCATTATATTTTAGGGCCCTCTCGATATAAGTAAGTGCACCGGCGGGATTGTTTCTCTTTAATTCTGTATAAGCGAACCCGCGGTAAACCTCGTAACTTGATTTATTAATTTGTTGCGCGCGCTTTAAAACGGTTGCTGCCGCATAGAAATCGAATCTCTCAGTATAGTATTCAGCTTTGGTGACGTAAGCTTCGATCAGATCCGGATTGGCCCTGATCGCTTTATCAAGCCAAGTCATGGCATCACGCACTTGACTAATTCGCCATAAACTTTTTGCAGCCTTTAGTGCCGCCAAACCGTTTTTTGGATTTGCTTCAAAGGCGGCTTTGTACTCAGCTTGCGCCGCAAAGAAATCACCTTTGGCAAAATATTGATCACCAACGTGCAAACTTTGTTGATTGGCCTCAGTAACTGCCGTGGCCGTTCCGCCATATTTGCGCACCAAATTTAATGCTTGGCGATTTCCCGGATTGGATGAATAGGCAAGTTTTGCAAACTTCAGGGTGTTGTTTTTCTCTCCACGCGAATCGTAAACTTCCGCTAGAGTTAACTGCGCCTCCGAAGCAAGAATCGCCGGGATTTGCTTTGAAGTGGCGATTGGCAGAATTTGCTCGATCGCGATATCACCCTTATTTAAATTTTTAAAACTGATAATGCCAACGATAGCACGAGCAACGTCATGGTAAGGGTTAGCGCGCAAAACATCATTTAGCCTTTGCAAAGCCTGACCAATTTCATTTTGCCGGCGAAGATACGTCGCGGAAAAAACTCTCGGCTTGAGCCAAGCCGGCCACAACTGAATGGCTTTATCCATATAAACGATACCGGCAGCCGCATCGCCTTCGTTGGGACCATAAATGCCACCGCCGACGATGACACCCTTCAACTCATACAAAACCGCAACAGTAGGAGAGGATTCAATGGTAGCTTCAATTAATGTTTTTGCTTCCAACAATTTTCCATTAAGAATGAAATCGACAGCCTTACAAGTTGCTCCCGAAACGCCTCCAGGGTCGACACCCGTGGCGAGGCGGACGAGGGTCGTCACCACCTTTATGTCTGCTTGATCTTGATAGGTGAACGGCCATAACTCTCGATAGGTAAGACAAAGTAGCTGAAGAACACCGGCGTTCTTTGGCATCCCTTCGGCAACTGGGACAAGAATGTTCATCGCCTTTTTGTAACCATCGAGTGTATCTTTGACGAATTCGTTAACAGCGCTTTCAAAGCGCGTCTTTCCCTCGGAGGCGGGAATTGAGGGCCGCCCGTCGCGCGGAGCGATGAGCCTTAGCTTTTCCTTTTTCGGCTCGAAAAACAAAAAGGCCGCAACACCTACGATGGCTACAATTAAAGTAAGTGTGAATGGTAATGTCGCTTTTTTCCGTTTTTGTTTTTTCACGTGAGCTTTGATGTCCGTGAGCTCTATCACCTCCGGGTCTTTTTTCCTTTTTGATTTCTTTTTTGAGGGCGGTGGATCGAATTGTTCTTGCGCTGTCTCATCTTGCTTTACTTCGGTACGATCAAGATGAGAGTCCTTCACTTCGGGTGGGGGCGTCTGCACTTCTTCTACGATTTCAGGCTCGGAAAGCTTCACTTCTTGACCCGACTGACTATTAAAGGTCTTCGGAAAATCTTGTTGTGCTGGCTCTTCCTCACCAGATATAATTGATAACAAGCGATCATAAAACTCTGGCTTTTTCGAAATGGGTAACCACTCACCGTTGGGGTAAAGCGATACAAACTCGTCGCCGGTGATCACAAGATTTGAAATGAGTTGTAAAACTTTTTCGGTAGAATACGGCCCTGTAATTCTTCCTGAAGCTTCTTTAATCATCCACTGATTAATATTATCTGCCATATTCTAAATTGGACTTAAATGCGATTTCAGTTTGCCACCCGCCAGCATGTGGACATGAAGATGAAACACGGTTTGGCCCGCTTGCGCTCCCGTGTTTATAGTTGTTTTAAAGCTTTCGATTCCTTTTTGTTTTGCGACTCGAGCCAACGCTGCAAACAGATATTGCAAGTGCTCCTCACCCGCTTTATTTCCTTCATCTAGCTTCATATCGACGAGTGAGGAATAATGTTTTTTAGTTAAAAATAAAAAGTGAATGGGGGCTGCGGGCTTAATATCCTCGATCACAAAAACGTGTTCGTCTTCGTAAATTTTCTTGCCGGGAATTTCACCTTTAATAATTTTACAAAATACGCAGCCTTCAGCCATTTAAAGTTTCTTAACCTTTTTAATTGTTACAGTTTTTGTCGGAACGTCATCCATTCCATTTTTATTTCCTGTGGCAACTTTCTTGATCTTATCTACAACCTCTAAGCTTTTCGCATCAACTTTACCAAACACTGCGTAGCCCCAACCATCCATTGTTTTTCCCCGGTGATTTAAGAAGTCATTGTCAACCACGTTAATGAAAAATTGAGCCGTTGCGGAATTGGGATCAGAGGTTCTAGCCATTGCGAGTGAACCGCGTACATTCTTTAAACCATTATCGGCTTCATTCTTAATTGGCGCTTTAGTTGTTTTCTGTTTCATATCGGCAGTAAAACCGCCACCCTGAATCATGAAAGACTCAATCACGCGATGAAAAATTGTTCCGTCATAAAAACCTGAATCAACATAAGCTAAAAAATTCTTTACCGATTCCGGCGCTTTTGCTGAATCGAGTTCGATAGTGATATTGCCTTCGCTTGTTTCCATTAGTACTTTTTCCACTTTTTTATCTCCCTTTTTTTCCGTCGCTTTTTCAACCTTACCAGTTTTCTTCTCAGGCGCTTTTTCTGTTTTGCTCGTTGTATCCGCCGCCGAGACCGTTACTGAAACTAAAGTTGCCAATACGAAACTCATTAAGTTCATAATTTCTCCTAGACTCTTTTCACCGCTGCTCCTAAAGAAGCAAGCTTTTTTTCCATGTTTTCGTAACCACGATCCAAATGGTAGATCCTATTCACTTCTGTTTTACCCTTGGCCACTAGGCCCGCAATAACGAGGCAAGCACTGGCGCGTAAATCCGTTGCCATCACGGGCGCACCTACTAAGGAATTAGCTTTACCGCGAACAATGGCTACTCGTGTTTTTGGAGTTATATCGGCATTGAGGCGTGTAAGCTCTTGAACATGCATGAAGCGATTTTCAAAAATAGTTTCGGTAATGACACTCACTCCACTTGCAACCGACATCAGCGCCATAAATTGCGCTTGTAAATCCGTAGGAAAAGCTGGATGCGGGGCCGTTGTCACATCAACACCTTGCCATTCGTTACACTCGTTGACTTTAATTTCCGTTTCTCCAACTTCCATTTTAAAACCGCACTCGCGCATCTTTGCAACCAATGCTTCAAGATGATCTGGGCGACACTTTTTCACTGTGACGGCTCCGCCGGTGATAGCACCAGCAATAATCAATGTCCCAGCCTCGATACGATCAGGAATTACAGTGTGGTGCGCAGGGTGAAGTTTAGATACACCTTCTATAGTGACAATACTCGTGCCAGCACCTGTAACCTTGGCGCCCATCTTATTGAGGAAATCGGCAAGATCGACGATTTCGGGTTCTTTTGCGGCATTCTCAATAACAGTCTTACCACTTGCTAAAACTGCTGCCATCATGATGTTTTCGGTCCCTCCGACAGTGGGACTATCAAATAAGATCGTAGCGCCATTTAGTCGTTTTG
>CAYPZY010000164.1:3565-6707 GCA_964415155.1 uncultured Bdellovibrionales bacterium | reverse complement strand
TCTGTCTTGCTCGGCATGATTGCGCGTTCCACGAATGCCGATGTCAACGTCATCGCCCTTATCGGTGAGCGCGGTCGAGAGGTACGCGAGTTTTTAGAAAGAGATCTTGGCCCTGAGGGTTTAAAAAAATCTGTGGTTATCGTTGCGACCAATGATCAAAGTCCTCTTTTGCGGATGCGCGGGGCTTTTGTTGCTAGTGCTATTGCCGAATACTTTTGTCATCAAGGAAAAAATGTTTTGTTGATGATGGACTCAGTTACGCGCTTTGCGATGGCGCAAAGAGAAGTCGGTCTTAACACGGGTGAACCGCCAGCCACTAAAGGTTACACACCGAGTGTGTTTTCATTATTGCCAAAACTTTTGGAGAGGGCGGGTAGATTTGAATCTGGTAGCATCACCGGCATCTACACAGTTCTTGTCGAAGGAGATGAGCTCGATGATCCAATCGCCGATTCAGTACGCTCAATCGTTGACGGTCACATCGTTCTTGATCGGCACCTGGCGCACAAGGGACATTTTCCTGCAATTGATGTTTTGCAAAGCACAAGTCGGGTCATGAGATGCGTGGTTCCCGATGAAATTATTAAAATGTCCCGTGAATTGCGGGAGCTTATGTCTATATATAGAGAAGCGGAAGACCTAATTCGCATTGGCGCTTATAGAGCAGGTGCCAACAAGAGCATTGATCGAGCCATTAGCCTAGAGCCAATTATCAAACAGTTTTTGATGCAAGAAGTGCAAGACAGGTCTGATCTCAATCAGACTTTCGGTTGGATGAATGAAATCTTACAGCAGGCATAGTTTATGAAGTTTAAATTTTCATTACAGGGACTGATGCGTCACCGAAAAAATTTGGAAGAGATGGCACGGCGTAATTTTAGCGAGGCTAAGAGTGTTTCTGATGGACATCTAAAAAGTTTAGAAGAAATGCATGATAGCACTGACAAAGCCCGCGACTACACGGGGGATGCGTTGAGTGAACAGGTCTCAGATCCAGCCTCTTTACAACTTGCCCACGAGTTTATCGAGGGAAATAAAATTCGCATCGAGCGGAAAAAAGTGGATTTTAGAGAGTCGTTAGCAACGACGGAAAAGAAACAGGAAGAACTGGTAGCCGCTGCCAAAGAAACAAAAATTCTAGAAAAGTTACGAGAAAAGCGACTTAAAGAATTTAAACAGAAAATAAGAAAAGCAGAAAGGAAGGCGATCGATGAACTCGTCGTACAACGCCACGGTCGGGGAAAAGCGAATGGCCAATAGGAGTAGGAAAAAACGTCCTTCTAAGTCCACGTCGGCAGTATTTGTTGTTATGGGATTGATTTGTGCAGCGATATCTTACTGGTCTGTTGAGAACTTGGATACGGTCCAACGTTTGATTTCGAGCGCTATGAAACTACAAATTACTTCATTTTCCTTAGCTAAAGCCGTGGAAGCGGCAAAACCTGCTGGGAAAAAAGGTTCTGAGACCAATGTAAAAAAAGAGGAAAAGTCTTCCCAGGAAAAAAGAACAGTCAAGGCTGGAGAGAGTGAAACTAAAAAGTCGTGGAGCGAAGAAGAGATTAGAGTTTTTAGTAAGTTAGAGGAGCGTAAGAAGGAACTAGACGATCGCGAGGTTGAACTGCAAAAGTTGGAAGAGGAATTGCAACAACAAAGAGTGATGCTAGAAGACAAAATTAAAGAATTAGAGAAGATGCGCCAGAGTGTCGCGGTCCTTTTAAAAGACCGTACCGTTTCAGATTCGGAAAAGGTGGATCGTCTGGTTGAATTTTATTCGAATATGAAACCGCAGAACGCTGCGAAGATTTTTGAAGAGATAAATGAGAATCTAGCAGTGGAAATTTTAAGTCGATTAAAAAAGAAGAATGCCGCTGATATCATGAACCTAATTAAGCCAGACAAAGCTCAAAGGCTTTCAGAAAAGTACGCCGGTTATAGAAAGTAAGGAATAAAGTTGTTAGAGATTAGCTCACTTCCTATTCAAAGTTTTAAACCGAAGGCTGATAAAGGCCCGAGGCCCGCCTTTTCTGAAAGGGAAGACTCGGTTCGTGACTTTTCTGCGGACGTTGACAATACAAACGATAGAACGAAGTCAAAAGATGACAACTCAGCCAATGACTTTCAAAATGTCTTAAATCAGAAATTTGCCCGCAAACCTGAAAAAATGAAAGTCAGCGATAAAAAAGAAGAGGTTAAAGCTGAGCGTGAAGTCAAAGACAACGTCGACCAAATGCTAGTTCCGTTAGCCTCGGTCCCAGCTGCCGTGCCCGAAGTGGTATCGACGGTTAGTCGTGATAGCGCAGACGCGATGTCTGACTTTCTTGTTCAAGTTCAAGAAAAAGCAAACGTTACCCCTGAGCAATGGCTTGAAGCTATGTTGAAACTTGAGCCAAAGGATTTAGTGCAGGCTCCGGAGCAAACGGCAGAAAAGATTGTTCAGCAACTAAATGTCCCCGATAGCAAAAAGAAAGACGTTCTTGATCTATACAGCAGTCTGTTAAGTAAAATGGACGTAGTGGAAGATCAAAAAGTAGTATTCCCTGAGTTAACCGCCGACGTAGAACAATCACTGGGAAGTCTCGTCAAGTTGGACAATGTAGATGAGAAATCCGAAGACGAAGTTCCTAAAGAGTTGCCAGCACAAAATACCAATTTTGTTGTTCCTCAACAAAATGTTGAACAAAAACCTCAGTCCTACAATTTAAATAGCAAACAAGAAAAGCCACTGGCCGCAAAAGTAACAAAGTTAGAAAAACTTCGCCCAGAACCTAAAACGGAAACTGCGAATGTTTTAAAGCCAACTCAAGAACCGATGATTAGCGAAAATGCGGTTCCTGTAGATGCTTTACCGGCAGATCTGATGTCTATGGATACGGAAAAAGTGGTAGAGACTAAGCTTGCAAAAAGCCCTGTCGTGACAAAGGCCAAAGAAGCAAAGGTTGATTCCAAGGTTCTCGATATGATGGACGTTGTCGATGATCCGCAAGCCGAGAGTCAGTCGATAGATTTAACTAAGATAAATGTCGCTGAAGAATCTGTGGACCTTAAACCTTTTGTACCAGAAAAAGCTGCAAATGATAAAGCAGCGCTAACGGTTAATAGTTCGGCGACGCCAGATAAAACTTTAGCGGTAAATGCAAATGTT
>CAYPZY010000164.1:0-3465 GCA_964415155.1 uncultured Bdellovibrionales bacterium | reverse complement strand
CGAGGCGGCGGAGAAATTTCCTTCAAGCTAAATCCCGACGAGCTTGGTGAGATCAACATGAAAATGATTGTTGATGGCGATAAAGTTCATTTATCTATGGACACGGAATCCACTGATGCTAAGAAAATTGTCGAGGGTGGGCTAGATGATCTCAGATCAACTTTATCGGCCCATAAACTATCTCTGGATACATTTAAGGTTGATGTAAGCTCAAAATCTGACAATCAACTCACAAATCATCATCATGGCGATGCTGAAAGAAACGCTAACAGAGAAAATGCACGTCAGTTTATGGAAAACTTTAGAGATGAAAATATGTCGCAGCGTCAGCAGATAGAGGCTGACGGACCTATGCGTAGAACGGTGATGTCGCACATGCGGTCAGAAAAACCGACTGGCAGAGCATCTTATTTTTCAAACCGATCCCAGAGTGGACGATTAAATTTGGTGGCTTAATAGATGATAGCAAAAGCAAGTACAAAAAATTTCACTGAGAAACCCCAGTCGACCTCACTGAAAGGTGACGGTGTTCAAAATCTCAGCGTGCGTGACAAAGAAAAACTTTTGGGAGACATGGAAAATGTCGGTGATTATCTTAATAAGATCACCAATCCTAACTGGGTAGATCCTAACAAAAAACTTCGTCAAGGTGCGGGCAACAACGAACTAAATAAAGATGCGTTTATGAAGTTGATGTTGGAGCAAATGAAAAACCAAGATCCAACAAATCCTGTGAAATCACATGAGATGGCGGCTCAATTAGCTCAGTTTACTTCTGTGGAGCAACTTTCCAACATTAGCCGCGGTATTGATGATCTGAAACAGGCGCAAGCGCCGGTAGGAAACTTTCAAGCTCTTAACTTTATTGGTAAAAGTGTTAGTGGTGACTCCGCGAAGATCATTCGAAGTGAAGGCGACAAAGAGCATGAGATTCGTTTTACTTTGGGCAGCAACGCGAAAAGTGCCGAGATCAGCATCTACGACCTTAACGGCATCGTCCTAAAAAAGTTGAGTATGAATGATCTAAAAAAAGGAGAAAACGAAACTTCTTGGAATGGTATCGCTGAAAACGGACAGGTCACCCGCTCAGGTGAATATCGCGTAAAAATCGAAGCGGTCAATGACACTGGCAAAAAAATTCATGCTGAAACCAAATTTGATGGCAAAGTTAGCGGTGTTAACTTTACGGCTGACGGACCGGTGCTTCTTGTTGGTAATAAGTCGATTAAACTTTCTGAAATCAAGAAAATCGTCGACAGCGAAAGTACTTCAGCGTCTGTCCCGGCACAGACACCCGTTCCAGGAGTTCCGGCAGCGAGTATGCCACAAGCGTCTTCACCAGCGCTGAAAGTGCCTGCTAAAGATTCTCCAGAAGCTATCACTAATATGATGGCTAAAAAGCTTGAAGATATGAGAAACAGAGAAACTAAAACAGATAAGAAAAAAGAATCGGCCGCCAAGGATGGCGTTAAAGCTGATTCGAAAGAAATAGATAAAGGGTAAATTTCCCTCACGACAGGAGGTCAAATGGGAGTTTTGTCATCGTTATATACAGGCGTGTCGGGCTTAGCAGCGCAGGGTGAAGCCCTAAACGTTGTGGGCGATAACATCGCTAACGCGAATACCACAGGCTTTAAATCAAGCCGTGCGGAATTCCAAGATATCATTGCGAAAAGCTTAAAGGGTATTCTTGGTGGTAACCAAATCGGTCGTGGGGTTAAGCTTGCAGCGGTTAATCCGATCCTTCAGCAAGGTAACTTAGATCCTAGTGAAAAAGCGACGGACTTAGCGATCTCAGGTGACGGGTATTTTGTTCTGCGTGGCAGTGACGGTGAGTCCTTTACGCGCGACGGATCTCTTCACTTTGATAAAGAAGGTTATTTAGTTACAAATGATAACCAGCGAGTGCAAGGTTATCAGGCCGATGATAAAAATCGCATCATCAACAAAATTGGTGACATTAGATTCCCAAGAGCGCTCATTCCTGCAAAAGCGACTGCGGAAATTCACATGGACCTAAACTTAGATTCACGAATTGTGAATGGTAAAAAGTTTGATCCTATGGATCCCTTCACTACCTCTGATTTTTCTACCGGTGTCGAAATATTCGACTCTCAGGGCAACAAACATTTGATGACATTGTTCTTTAACCGTCGACCTGAATCGCGCACTTGGGACTGGCGTGGACTGGTAGATGGCAAAGAGGTTACTGGTGGTGAAGAAGGTAAAATGTCAGAAGTCGCTACTGGTTTTCTGAGCTTTACCGTTGACGGTAAACTTGATACTGAGGAAATGACTAAGACCGCTTTTAACTTTAAAAACGGTGCTCTTCAAAACCAAAAGATTAAATTAGATTTTGGTGACTCACTAACAACTGACAAAGGTAAAGGTATTAACGGATCTAAGCAGTATGGAAAAGAATCCGACATGATCGCTTGGCATCAAGATGGATCAGCAGCAGGTACCATTACAAATATGTCGTTCAACGATGACGGTGTATTAACAGCGATTTACAGCAACGGTGAAGCGGCGGACCTTTCACAATTATTGTTGGCGAAATTTGAGAATCCGGAAGCCTTATTCAAAGTAGGTAACAATCGTTTTAAAGAAGCTAGATCATCTGGTACTCCGGCGATTGGGAAACCAGGTAGCGCTGGTCGCGGTAAATTATTTGCGAAGTCACTTGAGCGATCAACTGTTGATTTAGCTCTTGAGTTCGTGAATCTTATTCAGAACGAAAAGTCGTTCCAGGCGAATGCTAAAATTATCACTACAACGGATGCTCTGTTGCAGGAAGTAATTAACTTGAAACGGACCTAAGTCTGGTAACTTGATTTAAAGTAGGAAAGGGCGCCCTTAACCGGCGCCTTTTCTTTTGACCTGTCAAAAAAACTTTTTGGATCAGCGGCTACCCAGTCAAAATTTAGTCGCCCATCAGCAAAATCAATCGTCATAATCGTTACGTTTATCTTAATCCCCGATTCTCTCCGAAAGTCTTGTTGGCACTTCAGTTGCTCATAATATCCTTGGAACAACTTTGGATTTCGCACTCAACCTTAGGAGAGCAAATATGGCTAATGCAGCGCCAGCCGAAAAACCACCCGAAGCAGCAGCTCCGGCAGCTAAAGGTGGCAAGCCAATACTTTTATATCTTTTAGTTCTCATAAATATGGGAGCCGTTGGTGGCGTCGGATTCATGCTTCATATGAAAAATAAAGCGGATGCGCACAAACCGACCATAGACCAGGTCATCGAAGGTGAGAAGCAAGAACAAGAACATGAAGCTACCACTGAAGAGGAAATCGTCGGTAAAACCGTTCCTCTTGAAACGTTCTTGGTTAACCTCGCTGGTAGCCGTGGCCAAAGTCTAGCAAAAGTAGATATGGAGTTTGAAGTTGATGGAGAGGCTGTCATTAAAGAGATCGAAAAACGTAAGCCACAAATACGCGATATCGTGATCATTCT
>CAYPZY010000163.1:0-6709 GCA_964415155.1 uncultured Bdellovibrionales bacterium | reverse complement strand
TCTCATCACCTGGACGCTGATTCTTACTATCGGTATCAAATACATGGTTTTCGTTTTGCGTGCTGACAATAACGGTGAAGGCGGAATGTTAGCATTGATGGCACTTATCCAAGGCGCCACCGGCAAGTTTTATGTTGAAAAGATTTTTTTCCCACTCGGACTTCTTGGCACCGCGCTAGTGGTGGGGGATGGTTTTATTACCCCCGCAATCACTGTCCTATCGGCAGTCGAAGGAATGAGTTTGGTAACACCCGTGTTTGAGCATTGGATTACACCAATCACCATGGCAATTATCTTTCTTCTTTTCTTTTTTCAAAAGCGGGGATCGGCCGCGTTAGGAAAAATTTTTGGCCCGATTATCATTGTATGGATGTTGACGATGGCGGCACTTGGTGTTTACGGAATCTTACAACACCCGACGGTGCTTGCGGCCTTTGATCCGCGCTATGCTTTGTCCTTCTTTGCTATGCATGGACTTGCCTCCATTTTTGTTCTCGGCTCAGTGTTCCTCGTGGTCACTGGGGGAGAGGCGATGTACGCCGACATTGGCCACTTTGGAAAACGCCCGGTAAAACTGGCTTGGTTTTATCTGGTGATGCCTTCGTTATTACTCAATTACATGGGCCAAGGTGCAATCGTTTTGAATGATGCACAGTTGGTGACAAGTCCGTTTTTTAGTCTTGCTCCAAAAAACCTTTTATTGCCGTTGGTTTTGATGTCGACGGTTGCCTCAGTGATCGCATCACAAGCTTTAATCACTGGCGTGTTTTCATTGTGTAAACAAGCGGTTCAACTGGGCTTCTATCCGCGCATTCAGATCACTCACACTTCTCGTGAGGAAATTGGTCAGATTTATGTACCCCTTGTTAACTGGATTCTCATGGCGGGTGTCATATGGCTAATCATCACTTTTAAAACTTCAGCAAATCTTGCCTCAGCATATGGAATCGCCGTTTCTTTGACGATGGCGATTACGACACTGCTTACCGCGACTGTCGCTCGCATTATTTGGAAATGGAAACTTGGTTTCGTCATCATGTTTGCACTTGTATTCTTTGTAATAGATTTGATTTTTGTGATTTCGTGTTCGCTGAAAATTTTTGAAGGCGCTTACGTACCCTTATCCATTTGCGCCGGTATTTTCTTATTGATGTCGACTTGGAAAAAAGGTCGCGAGATTCTTAGTGGTTATCTCATTGAGCGCTCAGTCTCCCTCGAAGAATTCGTTCGGCAAATCACTGTCAACCCACCTAAGCGCGTTCCAGGCGCTTCGATCTATATGACGGGCGATCCCTTTGGTGTGCCCTTGCCGCTTCTGCAAAACATCAAGCATTTTAAAGTTCTTCACGAGAAAGTCGCAGTTCTTACCATCGCGACAGAACAAGTGCCCTACATGAGAAGTGATGAGCGTTGCGGGGTGCGCGAACTGGCTCCGAATTTCTATCGTATTTTTGCCATTTACGGTTTTATGGAAACACCACAGATTCGCGAAGTTCTCCAAATGTGTCGTGACAACGGAGTCGATTTTCAACTTGAAGAGACAACCTTCGTTTTGGGTCGAGAAACTATTCTTGCCAAAGGTATGCGCGGCATGGCTGCTTGGCGCGAAAAGATTTTCGCCGTTATGGCGCGAAATGCCCAACGTCCCACGGCTTTCTTCGGTATTCCCGCCAGCAATGTGATCGAGGTTGGCATTCAGATTGAAATTTAGAATTTCTGCAGTGAGCGAATGTTAAGTTGTTGACCACTAGCGCGTTACGGTGTGAGGTTGGTCTTGGGAGGCTCCATGCAAAGCGATACCATCATTAAATCCAAAATCCGCACAATTCCAGATCATCCCAAAAAGGGAATTCAATTTCGCGATATTTCTACTCTCATTGGTGATGCTGAAGGGTTGCAATACGCCATTGAAAAGATGAAAGAACGCTATAGCTCCGTTGATTTTGATATCGTTGCCGGCATTGAAGCACGTGGGTTTATTTTAGGTTCAGCGTTTGCCTACGCCATGAATAAAGGTTTTGTACCAGTCCGAAAAAAGGGCAAGCTTCCTGGTGATGTTGTTTCTCATAGCTATGATTTAGAATACGGCTCCGACACTATCGAAGTCCAAAAAGACGCGATCAAAAAATCTCAGAAGGTTTTATTGATTGATGATCTTCTTGCCACTGGTGGAACTGCTCTTGCTGCCATCTCTTTACTGGAAAAACTCGGCGCCGAAATCGTTGAGGTTTGTTTTATCGTAGATCTACCGGAGCTAAAAGGTGGAGAAAAGCTTGAAAAAGCGGGTTACAAATACCACGCCTTTTGCGAATTTGACGGTCATTGACGGTTTTGCTACTGCCAGCGTGGCAGTGGGGATTTCCTATCCAGCTAATTTAAATTTATACACACTTTCTTGTACAAAATCTCTTCGGGAACAACGCAAGGATCAAAAGGCTGTGGCGCTATCAATAAACCGTGAAGGACCTCAGTGCTCGCGCAAGTTAGATTGCCATTAAAGACGACTTGCTGGTTGTCAACAATCTGAACTTGTCTGACAGATACTCTTTCAATCAGTTTTCCATTTTCGCATTTAATCTTGGTGATCGTTTCGCATAATGGCTGCACCGGTAACTCTTTAAGGCTTTTGCTGAAAGCGTCTGTTGAATCGATGTGAAAGGCTTTTCCTTGAAACGTATACGTCCAATTGTAACCAATACCTCTATGTGCTACTGCCTGAACTTGTTTATTTTCACTAGAACAATATTCGATTTCTGCAAAACCTAAACGGCTGAAAAGAATTGCGATAATCGTTAGAGCAAATTTCATAAATCCTCCAGAGAGGCGAAACCTAGCATTGACCCTGTCAAGGTTGCAAGGAGTTTTAGCGTTTTGGGAGTTCTGCCCGGTCACTTCCGCTAAGAAGTAACGGCGTATATGATTTTACTGCCATCGTGGAAGTGCGTTCTTCAGCAAAATTAAAAAACTATTGTCTCTTTAAAGTCGTCGCATAGCCGCGCAATTTTAAAAGCAGGCGTTGCGCAACCGACAAGTCATTCTTGGTGCATTTCATTTCGCCTTGGCTTTGAATAGCGCAGTCTTCTTGATTTTTAAATTCGATGGGGAGGATCTTGTTTAATAATTTTAACTCATAAACTGGTTCGTTGGCAGAAACAGCTGTGGTGCTAGTTTCAGGGAGGGCAGTAACGTCGGTAGTAGCGATCTCACTGGTCAGCGAACTCATTTCTTTACATTCTTTATTAGAGATTTGGAGAGTCTTCGGTTTGCGCACATCGGGTTTACTAAAGATAAGTTTGCACTTATCGGGCGTATCAAACTTCAAACTGATATTCCATAAACTTTTATTACCGGTCTTAGCATTGAGATTTACGTCTTTTACTTTGTTACCGGCAGCCAGGGTTGTCGAAGTCGCCAGTACACACACACTTAAAGAAAATATTTTTTTCATTTATCCCCCAAACAGTTTTTATTCTAGTGAAAAACCCCAAGTCTGGTAAGGAGCAATGTATAGCTCTCGGCTAAGGTCTAGCGAATGTTTAAGTTTTCTTTGTGAAGCTCGACGCCAGTTTCGGCACCGATGACGATTTCTTCTTGATGAAGTTTAGGGGTCTTAAAAGAGACGATGAAAACCCATGCTTGTTCGCTTGCGCTCATGGCGCTCGCAAACAGGACAGGCCCGCGCGTAGAGTCAACTTTGCGAATTTCGTTACCATATTTATTTTGTAGAAAGGTCGTTGCTTGTTGAAGGTTGTATCTCAGACGCTTGTCAAAAGGACCGACATTTTTCAGTTGGTTACTAATCATGAAAACCGCATCATCGCTTTGACGGACGTGGTAGGTCAATTGTCCTTGATAAACGGTAAGGCCTTCAACCGTTTGCGGAATGTGGTAGGTGCGACTAAGATCTGTTTTGTTAATCTCGATAGGTAATTTTTGAATTTGCTCAATAGGTGTTTCTAAAAGTGCTGAGATTTCGTTGGTGAAACTTTTAAGACTCGCAGGGGAGCGTCCCACATTGGGAATAGTACTTCCCGAAATATAACTTAGTTTACCGTTATCATTTCTTTTAAAGAGCCAACCTTCACCGAAACGTCTGGTAAAATCTGTTTCACTTTTGATCTGAGAAGGCGCCGCTGCTTCAGCGAGTTGTGGCGTCGCTTTTTGCGTTGTTACGCTGGTGCTTGCGACGTCACGAGATGCGTCTTCGGCCTGAGGGATTTTAGTCGTAGCTAGCTTAAAATCTTGCTTCTGAAAGAGAAAATAAACCATGAAGATAACAGCGACAATAAACCCAACTGTGAACAATGCTTTTTGCATATTTTTTATTCGGAAACGGTCTTAAAAATTTCAACAGTCTAATGGCCAGATGATTTTTTTAATCGCATGCCTTGCAAACACTCTCAGACATGTTATCTTCGAACTTCACACCAAGGAGTCGCAATGCGTTTTTTTGTTGCAGTATTGTTGGTTTTTTCTTTAGCGAGTTGTTCGCATAATTCAGTCACCTCTCCACATAGTCGAAATGTTGCTAGTAACGACTTCTCAGAAGATCTTAGCGAAGACAAACTTTTGGCGGATGCCAAGGAAGCTTTAAAAGCTGCAGAAACCAAACTTACAGAATTGCTTGCCGTCCAACCTCCGCACACCGTTGCCAATACCTACAAGGTTTTTAACGATCTATTTGTTGTTCTTGAACAGGCCGATGGCAATGCCGCATTGGTCGAAAATTTGGGTACCACTGATTCGCGCCGCGAAGAGGCCCGAAAACTTCAGCAGGAGATGCATAAGTTTGTAACAGACAAGGTCTCGCTGAATCCGCAAGTGTACCGGGCGATTAAAGCGATTGATGTTAAATCTGCTGATAAAGAAACTAAGTTTGCGATCGAAAGGACGCTTCGTGATTTTCGTCGCGAAGGTGTTGATAAAGATGAAGCCACTCGCAAAAAGGTCGCAGATTTGCGGCAACAGTTAGTTGTTCAAACGCAACTTTTCGAAAAAAATGTCGCTGAAGATGTGCGGAAAGAAGAGTTGTCAGACGCAAGTGAATTATCCGGTCTACCTGAAGACTATATCAAAAATCATAAACCAAATGAAAAGGGCAAAATTGTCATTACGACGGACTACCCAGACTATCTTCCCATTAGAGAATTTTCGACAAATATGGCTCTAAGAAAAAAGATGTACGTGCACTTTACTAACCGCGGATATCCACAAAATACTGAGGTGCTCAACCAAGTCTTAAAACTGCGGTATGAGTTGGCTAAAACACTTGGTTACGCTTCTTGGGCCCACTATTCTATCGAAAATAGGATGATGAAGACCCCGCAGAAGGCGCGCTTGTTTATTGATAAGCTTTCTAAAATTGTCACGCCAAGAGAAAAATATGATTATCAAGAGTTGTTGGTGGAGAAGCGTAAGGACGACCCAACAGCAAAAGAAATCTTTGATTACGACAAGGATCTTTACATTCGCCGTGTAAAAATGACGAAAGTAAAATACGATTCCCAGGAAGCGCGCGCTTATTTTCCTTATGAAAATGTAAAGCGCGGTGTCTTTGCTATCACGAGTAAACTTTTTGGTTTGTCCTACAAAAAAGTGGAAGCGATTAAGTTGTGGCATCCCGATGTCGAAGCTTACGATCTTTTTGATGGCGAAAAGCTCCTTGGCCGTTTTTATTTGGATATGTTTCCACGTGAGGGTAAATACAAACACGCGGCCCATTTAGGAACTCGTACTGGGCTTAAAGATGGTCAATTACCGCAAAGTGTTTTGATGTGTAATTTTAGTAAACCAACAGGGCAAGATCCAGGGCTTTTAACTTTTGATGATTTCCAAACCTTTTTGCATGAGTTCGGCCACCTTTTACACTCTATTTTGTCGGGTAACCATTTGTGGTTAGAAACTTCTGGTAATCAAACAGAAAGAGATTTCATTGAGGCGCCATCGCAGTTTTTAGAGGAATGGTCTAAAGATTATGAAAGTTTAGCGACCTTTGCTCGTCACTATCAAACTGGCGAAGTTATTCCAAAAGCGCTGGTGGATAAAATCAATCGATCGGAAGATTTTAATTCAGGCATGTTTGTAAAAAGACAATTGGTCTTTTCAAATCTTTCTTTAACTATCTATGAAAAAGATCCTGCGACCATTGATCCGCATAAGGTATTTGTCGACTTCCAAAATCGTATGAGTCTTGTCAAATATGTGCCTGATACACATTTTGTGCATGGCTTTGGTCACTTGATGAGTTATTCGGCTGAATACTACACCTACATGTGGTCGTTGGTTATCGCCAAAGATCTCTTTGGTGCCTTCGAGAAAAACGGTCTTTATCATAAAGCCACTGCTGAAAAATATCGTCGTCTTATTCTCGAGGCGGGAAGATCTAAACCTGCAGAGCAACTGGTGCGTGATTATCTAGGGCGAGAGGTTACCTACGAGCCGTTTGCAAATTGGGTTAACAAGAAGTAGTGGACCTTCGCGATCTTGAATTTTCCTACCCCGAAGCGCAAGTGGCTGTTGAACCCGCGGCTACTTCGCGCATTTTATGGGTGCCGCTAGTGGGTCTTCATCAAGAAATTAGCAAGCAGCAGCTGTTTCAAAAAATACAGGCGGGCGATGTCTTTGTTGTTAATAAAACTAAAGTCCTCCGCCGGCGTGTATTTAGTAACGAAGGTTTTGAAATTCTCTTCATCAAGGATTTGGGTAATCA
>CAYPZY010000162.1:0-6766 GCA_964415155.1 uncultured Bdellovibrionales bacterium | reverse complement strand
TGGCCGCTGACAGACCCAGCGGGACATAACGAATTAAGCGAGGATGAACAACTGAATCTTTTTCGAGACACACGAGAAGCCATAAAAGAAAAATTATTAGCATTTAAAAAAGAGCTAAAAATATGATACGAAAGTTTGTCTCAGAATTTCTCGGTGCAACTTTTTTACTGATGATTGTTGTCGGCTCTGGAATCATGGGCGAAAGACTATCAGGTGGGAACGGTGCTTTAGCTTTGCTAGCTAATTCCCTTGCCACTGGTGCCGGATTGTTTGTTTTAATTCAAACACTGGGTTCTGTTTCGGGTGCTCACTTTAATCCCGTGGTAAGTCTGGTCGAATATCTTTGGGGTCGACTCGATCGCACTACTCTTTTTATTTATGTTTTGGCACAAATCACCGGAGCAGTCTTAGGAGTTATGGTTGCGCACACAATGTTTGATGAAAGCGTACTACAAATATCTACAAATGATCGAAATACTATTAATCTCTGGATATCGGAAGTAGTTGCTACGTTTGGATTGATATGCACAATCGCACTTGCCGGTAGGAAACACGTTGAATTTGCGCCTATTAGTATCGCCGCTTACATCACTTGCGCTTATTGGTTTACGTCATCGACGTCGTTTGCTAACCCCGCAGTAACTTTTGCCAGAATGTTCACAAATACGTTTTGCGGGATAGGGCCTTCCGGAGTCATTCCGTTTATTGTCGCTCAAGTTGTGGGTGCTGGTGCTGGCTTCCTATTGCTTAAAAAAAATTAAAGCATCAGAATCGCACCAACCGTAATAAATATTCCACCAGTTGCTACTTTCCAAGTCAGCTTCTCGCCTAAAAAAATCGTAGCGAAAATAATCACAAAGACAACGCTGAGCTTATCAATTGGCGCAACCTTAGCAGCAGGTCCGAGTTGCAAAGCTCGATAGTAACAGAGCCAAGATAGACCCGTGGCAAGTCCCGACAGCACTAAGAAAATCAAACTCTTTAAGGGCAAACTTTCAGGACGTTGCCATTCCTGACGCAAACTAATTATCACTGCGGTGACCATTAAGATTACAATTGTTCTTATAAATGTAGCTAAATTGGAATTTAGATTGGAGACGCCAATCTTTCCAAAGATTGCGGTTAGAGAAGCGAAAAAAGCCGCGCTCAAAGCAAAAAGCTGCCATTGCATCTCTAAAATATTACTTATCTAAAACCTATCCGCAAGAAGTATATGGGTTCAACCCAAGATATACCTATCGCCTAACTATCTCCGGTCCTATAAATTTTCACTAAAAATAGGACTAAACGATTCCCAAAGGTCCTAATTTTTACACTTTCAAAACACTTTCGTAGGCTTTTTAGATATTTAGCGCCGGACATTGGCTTGGCACTACCCTGGTACTTTCTTGCATTCATAAACTCCACGAAAGCGTCGGATTCACCAACGCTAGAAAGGGGAAGTTATGAAAGTCACAAACTGTCCAAGATGCGGGATGCAGGCCTTTGAGCATCTTGAAACTCATTCTTACTGCTGGGAGTGCAACCACATTCCAGAAGAAAACTCTGATCTCAAAATTTGGAATGACCTCGAGAATAAGGAACGTCGCCACCGAATTATGCGCAAACGCAAGCCTCCTTATCCTTCGGGTCATGTTCTATGAACCTTGATTGTTATGAATTTTATTTGTGGAGCGTTGGAAAATTGAATTTACCGCTCGAACTAGAACCTCAACCACCAGATTTTTTATAAAGAAAGGACAAACTATGTTTTCAAAATTTTTCGATATTATCGTCGCCAAGGAATATGAAGTGAATCAAGATGGAAAAATGGTAAAAAAGACAGCGTGGAATCGTGTTGGCAGAGCCTGGCCTTCAAAGTCAGGAGAGTCACTTAGCTTTGAGCTTTTTATGCTACCCAATCAGCGTTACGTCGTGCAGCTGAAGGACAAAGAGCAGGAGAAATCCAGTGAATAAAAAAACTGGATTTCTTCTTCTATCGCTGATGTTTCTGACCCCAGTGGCGCACGCTTCTGTCGAATCATCTTTACTCGGGCTAAAGAATGTATTGCTTGGCCAAATTCTACCAATTTTTGCGGTACTTGGATTAGGTTTTGCGGCTTTTAGCTTTTTCACTGGTAATCCGAATGCAAAACAGCATCTAGTTTATGCTGTAACGGGCGCCGTAATCCTATTCGGCGCCCAAAGTATTGTGGATCTTCTTCAAAGGATTATTCGATGAAGAGTTGTCCAACGAGCAATATGAATCGCTCCCAACTTTGGGGTTTTGAAGTAAGCCATATCGTAATTTCATTTGGAATTCTCGCGGCGACGAATGTTTTACTTAATATCTTTCATGCCCCGCTTTTCATTTCATGGCTTTTTGGAATTGGTGCCTTAGTGGTCCTAAGATTTGTATCTCGTGGGCAAAAAAACGGGCACTTGGAAATTCTCTTACGTTTCATTATCGAACCCCATCTCTATCTAGGCCACAGAGATCGAAGTTAGAAGGAAAATTATGAGAAAATATTCTTTAACAAAGGCAATTCTCGGGTCGCAATGGCTTGAAGAAGGATTAATTTCAAACGTTGACGGCACTATCTCGAAAGGATTTCAAGTAGAACCATTATCAAGTGGTTCGCTTGAAGAATCTTTTGAAGGACCGGCATCTGAAAACTTTTTTAATAAACTTTCCGAATTGCTGACGAGACTCCCCAATTCCTTTGAAGGTCAAATTCTGGTACACCGTCAGTCAATTCAAAATGGTGAGGTACCTGGCCTTCAAACTCATCTCTATTTTTTTGAAAAAGTTCAAAAGGCAGAGAGCTACTCCCATTTGTCAGCTCTAACGGCTGAACTTCGGCTAAACCCAAAACCGATTACAAAGCTTGCATGGCAAAATCTGCTAACTGGATATTTCGGTATGTCGATCCAAGATGCAATATTGCCTGATATCATTTGGGAAAAGGATTTACTACGAGTGAATCAAAAAGTTGCGAGGTGTTTATCCTTAACGGAACTACCCCAGGTAACATGGAAGGGGTGTTTTCAAACTATTTTTGAGTCAGTTTGCGATTTTACACTTTCGATTCATTTTACTATTCCAGACCGAGGAAAAGTAAAGCGCCAACTTGAAACAAAACGGCGAGTAAGTCATGCGCTGGCGATTACTAATTCATTGGAAGTGAAAAACATCGAATCAAACTCAGTATTGCACTCCTCCGAAGAAACCCTAGAAAGAATACTGATCAATAAAGAAACACTTTTTGAAATCTCTGTCGGTATTATACTTTTTGGAGATGAGGCCGGTACCTTAGCCAAGGCACATGATTTTGAGCGCGTTGTATCGGGAATCGGAAATGCCGGTCTTTACCTCGAGGGCCTGGGAACCCTACCGGTGGCCAAAAGCCATGTTCCTGGAAACAAAATACTATCGATCAGAAAACTTCCTGTTTTGTCCGAAAACCTTTCTCATATTTTTCCGATTCTTCATAACTATTCAAGGTCAAATGATGCTTCTAACCTACAGCTAAGGTCGCAAAGTGGCGAAGTTTCCAATTTGAACTTATTTTCAAGCGGGAATCTTAATTTCAATTCGTTTATCTGTGGAGCTTCTGGTTCGGGGAAAAGTTTTTTAATGAATGCGATTCTAGCCTCCAGCTTAAAAGACAACGAAGATTGCCGACTTTGTATTTTTGATGTCGGCGGTTCTTATCGAAAAATTATTGAGGCCAATGGAGGTCAAAGTACTTCGCTCAGTTACGATCAAGCTCGCGCTTTGATTTCAAGTTTTCTGCGTGAAAACCCAGTTAACGGAAAAGGATTCTACCGTGTTTTTATCGAAACCCTGTGTGGATCTGGAAGTCACATTACCCATTCTCACTTAGTTGCGATTGATGACCTCCTAAAAGAAATGGAGGGACAACGGCTAGAAATCAGTGTCCTTATTGATAAAGCCCGTGGGCGAACAGAAAAATTTTATCATGACATTGCCCATTGGTTAAAACCACATCGTGCATTTGATGAAATTCCCGCTCAAAAGGACTTAATCGATCTTCTGAAAAATCCTGTTGCGGCGTTTGACTTTAAAGAACTTGACGCTGATCCGGTACTCCAAAAAACGGCCATACTTTTACTTACCGAAATGCTTTGGCTTGATCTTATGGGCGGACAATATTCGCGAACGCTGATTGTTTTCGACGAAGTTTGGAGATTCTTCGCCGAAAGCAAATCATTTCTGGAAGAAATGTACCGAACCCTCAGAAAATATAAGGCTGGAATTGTTTCGATAACACAGAATCTTGCAGACTATGGCGATGAAGCGTTTGCCAAAATGTTATTTACTAATAGCTTTACCAAAATATTCTTACAAAACGGCGCGACTGCTGAATTTTTGAGAGAAACTTTTGATCTACCTGAATCAGATATCTCAAGGGCACTTTCTGTCACGTCAAAAAAGCCGCACTACTCAGAGTTTTTTGCTTTAAGCCCATCAATGAGTCAAATTTTTAGACTGTACCCTACCAAAGAATTTTATGAACTGGCTAACACCGAAAATATTTCCCAAATTAAACCAAAGGAGATTTAGTTATGAAAAAACATATTTTATATCTTTTATTGTTACTTCTACCTGTGTCTGCAAAGGCAGACCTATGGGGTGGTGATCTACCGCTCCTTGCTCAGATTGTGACAAACACACTTCATACAATGATGGAATTGCAAAAGCAGACTCAGCATTTAGACGACGAACTTGAAGGCATTAAAGACAAAATTTATCGTATCCAGACTATTGCTGATATGGTTCAGCCCTCAAGTTGGGAAAAATGGAAAGATCCTGCCGAAGCTCTACGAAGGCTTCAAACCATCTACTATACCCTACCCAAAGAATATCGATCTGAAAAATATGATGCCATTGAGGAGGAACTTTCAAGGGCCATGTATTTAATTTCACGAGTAAGTTCGGAGGCAAAATCAGCATTCGCTTCAGGCAAAGAACTTGAGCGAAGAGGAGTAAATGCCTCGCCAGGTGTAGCTCAAAAGCTTACAGCATCTGGAGTGGGAACGCTAATTTCAATGGAATCACAATCTCTTGTCATTCAAAGTCACGTCACAAGTCTCTTAAGCCAAATGCTTGCGGATGCAAATGAAAGAGAAACTCGCGCAATTGTCGCGAAGGGAACCACTTTGTCATCGGTTTCAAAAACACTAGGCCAGCATGATGGCATTTTTTCCACTCACATTCTCTCATTACGGAAGCTCTAATGAAGTATTCTCTCCCAGCAATCGAAGAATATGAAAAGCTCTTACCCATTGCGCGAATGATTTACGAACACACCAGCCATTTGAGTTGGCAAATGCTCTTACCCTTATTTCTGGTATCTATAGCAATTGGCTATTCTACAGAGTTGGGTATTACCGGCTCAGTGGTAGTTCGGTTGAAAAGATTAGTACTAGTTACTTTGCTTCTGGTGTCGTTTCCAATGATCGCAGAATTTAGCCAAATTCTAGGTGTAGAAATCGCCAAATCAATCGATGACATGACCGGAATCGATATGGTTCTCCAAGCAGCATCCAAGCGCGCAGAAATTTATTCATTTGATTTAAAAGGTCTTTTGAACATTGGAAGCGACCTCGTGATGGGTACGCTTGTTCTCGTTAGTTTTTTAATTTTAGTTGTCGCAAGATTCTTTTTACTCGCATTTCAACATTTCTATTGGTTTCTGCTTGTGGCTTTGGGGCCATTTTTAATATTAGGAACCCTCTTTGATTCAAGCTCAGGAATTACTAAGGGGCTTTTTAAAAATATGTTCCAAGTTGCCTGTTGGCCGGTGATATGGTCAATACTTTCAGCTTTTCTAAAGGCCCTTCCCTTCGCATCTGCTTACGTGACTGAGGGTGGCCTTGTAACTATTGTCACGCTTAATATTATTATCGCAGTAGCCCTGTTATTTTCGCCCTTCATAGTTTCTCAGCTTTGCGAAGGAGTAAGTTTAAGTGTTGGCGATACGTTGAGACGCAGTGTTGTTAACACGGTCATGATGACTAATCCAAAAAGCGCATTTCTTCGCACATCCGCCGCGGGACAAAAGACATTAGGCCTTGCCAAAGATCGTTTAAGGAAAAGGAGTAGCCACGATGATTCTTTTTATTCTTAATTTCCTGGTACAGTTTTCGTTTGCAGCCGATATACCACCTACGGCATTTCCTGTTTTTTTAAAATTGGGTTTCAGCTCTGTTTTGGAATTTGATGATTCACCTATTAAAGTAGTACTCGGTGACAGTCAAAATTTCCAAATTGAAAGGTTGAGCAAATCGTTAATTATCAAAACATTGGCAAATGAAAATACCAGCAACTTGTTTGTATATTTTAAAAATTTACCAACGAGATTATTTATTTTAACAGCATCGGATGAGGCGGAACCAACACTTTATCGAAAATTTGAAAATATGATTCCACCAACAAAAGTTATCAAAAATATTGCTGAAAAGACCCGCGTCACCTTTGCGAAGTTTAACCCGAAAAAAGATTATCTCACGGTGGAAGTCTTGGTAGCTTCAGCTTCAACTCTCACAAAACCCAATTGGGATCAGATTCACCTTGCAATGGGCGATAAACTATTTAGGCCAACAAAGATTTGGTCCGAGAGAAAAGAAATTCAGAAAGACGCATACATAAAAGCAAGATTTCTTTTTTATAGGCCAGATGTTCCCAAGAACTTGCGTGGCGTTTCTTTAGTTCTACCTCTCGGTAAGAATCTCAAGTCTCTGCAATTGCCACTGGGTGGTC
>CAYPZY010000161.1:0-6786 GCA_964415155.1 uncultured Bdellovibrionales bacterium | reverse complement strand
GTACCGTCGGCGCAATTGCATCAGGTGGAACAATCTCTGGAACCTCCGCAAATAGCGGGAATGCCTACATTGAACTTCAGCGTGTCACTGGGAACAACTATCATTTGATCGCCAATGAAACCACAACGAGTGTTCGTTACTACAATACGACTGGAGGCTCTTTCACATCGTGGAATGCACAGGGCACTGTAGCGACGGCCACGCTTGCTGCTGCGGGCACAACTCGTGGAGGTTTGGCCGTGGATGCTTCACTGTCACAGGCCTATGCGACATTTGCCAAAACGACAGCGGCAGCGCCATTTAACGGTAATCTTGTATTCGGATGGGTCGAAAACACGACAGTTGCTTCAAACAATGCCAATGCTGAGTTTTATGAAACGCCGCTCACAATTGACGGTCAACTTCAAATGACAGCAAGCCAGGTCCCTAATATTTCAACCAGCGCAACGTCAAATGGTACTCCAGGCACAGTTTTTGTGGACTACTCTGCAAACGTCGCTACAGGTGGTGTTTTAAAATATGGAGTTCGTGGTGGATCTTCATCAACAAATAGTTGGAATATCCGAACGGTACCCATTGTTGGACAGCCTCAAGCTGTATCTTTAGTATATGACACTGATGATAAGCCATGGATCGGATTTTATGACTTGCAATCCTTGAGATTTCGAATTGCAACGAACTCTCAAACTGATGGTACAGGGATTTGGTCCACGTACTACTTTCCTTTTAGGACAGCCGTTACGGCTGCTACAGCGCCAGCATACCATAGCGTAGCCCTCGCAATGGATAAAACTGCAACCTCAATTACCCCAATTATGATCGTTGGTGTGGCAAATCATGGAACCGTTGCAAATACTGGTGTTTGGTCCGCAAGACTTAATCCAACAACCGGAAACTGGTCCAATGTCACTCAAATTGAATCAACTAACCTCGCTAACTCGAACTCTAATGTTACAGCGGATTTTGATTCAAATGGGAACATCGTCGTTGCGTATTATGACCGCAGTGCGAATAACAGAGTCGAATATTCTCAAAGTACAAATGGCGCAGTTACTTGGTCTACTGCGACAAACATTTCAGCATTAACTGCCAGTGGAATGGGCGCCAAAATTAAACTTAATCCTTCGAATTCTCGTCCAGCCATCACTTACTTTGATCGAGCGAATAATAGAGTTTACTACTCCTATTGTACAACTGCGCTAGCCAGCTGCACAAGTCTCGCAAACTGGTCATACTCCTTTGTTGAAAACCTTACTGCTGGTGTAAGTGGCCTAGCAGCGACATCTGATGGGCTTTTAGGCACAGGCCTTACATTCACTAGCACCGGCACAGCCTATGTTGCTTATCCAGTTGGTTCTGGTAATTCGGGTGTTCTTGCTCTGAACAACAATAGCTCAGGAAGTTTCCCTCTTTCAACAACACTAGTCGCTGCCAAAAACTCTAGTACAATTTTAAATTCAGCTATCTCTGCAATAAATTTTGGCCAGCCGGGCTGGAATGTTGATTCGGTTCGAACCTCAACTGGGGCATTGCATTCGTTATTTATTGGGTCTGGGAACTGGCTCTATGCGACCAGTTGTGGTGATTAACCCGATACTTAAACCTTGGGAAGAAAGTTACCTGATCTGCCAATACACGAGGGAGACTTCTTTGGAAAGAGGGCTCCCCATGAAATTTTACTGCTCAATTGCCACATAATTTGCATCAGCGCCCGAACAATAAGTGTAGCTGCCGGTACCAGTTGTGCAGGTATTACTCATGGTGCCAAGCAAGATTAACTTGCTATCAATCACAGCGAGACAATTGAGCCGTCAATACACAACCTGTTTTGCACCTTAAGAGAAGCGCTCGTTTTTCCGATAGAAATGAAAATAATTTTGGAGGTCATAATGACATATCAATTTAGTTCAATTGAATCGCTACGTGAAGCAAACGGTCAACTCTCTAAACATTTTTCTGGTAACGGCCGGCACTATGAATACAATCCACATAGCTTAACGATAGAAATACTATACACATGCCCTGACACAGGTCTAGCCGAGCAGATTTGTCAGGCTTGTGGCGGATATCGATAGTTATTTTTCAAATAGCAACCCATGATTCATTTTTGATGAGTACAGAAACTTCGTCGTCGTTTCGATGTCGATTTCTGTTCCATCTAGATACAGTCGTTTGTTTGTTATGTGCATGACTCCGATATGACCTTGGTCTGGGATGCTTTCCACTCCATAACTAAAGAGTAAAAGATGGTGCTTTTCCAGGAGCCTGACGATTTCTTTTGAACTTTTCTCTTCGGTTTTAAAAGCATCCACCACATGCTGGGCGATGATTGGTTCTGATTTAATGAATGCAACAGTGTTCTCGTGACTGACCCCTTGGGTGTTGAAATCTTCTTTTAAACCAGCTCTGATGGTCATAAGGCCATCCATGGGATCGGAACCCTCAGGCCACTCGTTTAGAAGCGTCACGAGGTTCCACAGGGCTTGTGTAGTGCATCCTACGATTCGTTTGCCAGCTCGATTTAACAAAAACGAAACTGGTCCTTCAAAATCAAGTTCTTCGGCAAGTTTAATATTTTCTGGTTTCATTTTCTGATCTCTCCTCGATCTCTGGGTTTTTGCTTCTCATAAACAGACTGTCTTCATCAAACAGATCATCAAATTCTTTGGCCTCTTTTGCTTGGAATAAGTCGCCACCTTCCTTCTTCGCCCTAATTTCATTTTCTAACTTTTTCATCACCACTTTTGACAGGTGCCTGACAAAATCCTCGGGACTACTCCATCTGGACGCCCTCATAAAAAATAAACTTAAATCCATCTAATGTTTCCTCCTTGTGATTCATTAAATGGATTCTTTCAAAAGTGGACATGGTTAAATTTTACCGTGAGCACTCATCACGATCCGCTGATTTTTTTATGTGCGCCGTTCTGGGATTGATCGGGGGTCAATTTCTGATTTTAATGCCAAATCAAAGTAACCAATATAAATAGAGTACCTATTTATCCCCATTTTTAGAAAAATCCTGTGCTGATCCCTGATCAAAAACTGACAGATCATCGAAAAGTGAATCAAAGGTTTGCCTTCTGTCTTTGGCTGACTTTGCAGTATAAAGATGTCTGACTAGATCCCAATTCCAGTCCTTTTCATCAGTTAAAAGAATTCTATTCTCTATGTGATCTGGTTCATTAGGAATTTTTTTGATCATCCGAAACGATTCTTCAAGCTCCACATCAAGGGCTTGTCTGACGGTATTGATGGAGTGGTTTAATTCAGTGGTGAGTTCACCCTTAGAGCAGCTCACAATTCGCCTTGCTTGGGCCTCTGGTGGCATTTGTTCGAGTTTCTTCCAGAGGTAGCAGTACACCTGAAAGGCTGTAGGGTTTAGGGTAAAAAGTGGCCTTGTTAGTTTCATATAAAAACTAAATGGATCATTTTCTGACATGATTTTTTATTTGTTGTTGGGCCTAAGCCACCGACAAGGGGCATGGCCCGACAAACTTCTTTTTTTATTTTTGTTCAGCCTATTTTCTTTCTATATTAGGCGAGCGTGGGGTTCCCGCTCGGGAGCCTCGTGGTTCCCCAGAAGAATCACACAAGACCTCTACTTTTTGGATCTTCCATTTAACAAGCAAGGGAATGGAGGCCCCCAAAGTATGAGTAAAATATTAAGATATCGATTTATAGCATTTCCAGTCCATCTGGATACCTACGGATTTTTAAACGAAGATGAAAAATCAGTGCTCAGGTGCCTGATCAGACTTGGTGATCGTGGATGGTTTTATGGCGACAAGAAGCTTGCAAAAAATCTTGGCATCGGAGTCTATCATCTAAGGCGAGCCAAACTAAGGCTTCATGTCTTAGGCTTGCTCAAGATCGAAAAGCGAGGGAGTCAGAACTACACCTACTTTTTTCAAGATGACATACAAAGCTGGCGACTCACAGAAAGCATCAACGCCAAGCTTCAAGTCGATCACGAAAAAATGGGTCTTGGCAGAATTGTATTTAAAATCGAGCCCTTTAAAAGCGATGAGCATTTTAATAATTACTTCACTCAAATGTTTCCCAAGTTCGCAAATGGCAGAAAAGGCCGTAGCCAAAGTGATGATGCGGAAATTATTCAAGAGGCAGAGGAGGCAAATTTCTTACAGGCGCCTGTAAGGAAATTTAAAGTCTTAACCGAGAAGCTTGAAACAGCTCATCCAACAAAAATTCTTTCTGACTATTTTAACTACAGACCTCAAATCAATGATTTAAAATACGGCGACTCAAAACCCACTGACCCTGATGAAATTCGCTATCTAGAAACACTTGATGCCATGGCTGACAAAATAATCCGTGAGCCCGATGAGAAAACTAAGCTCATTCTTGATGAAGTTCATTTTAGGGTTAAGCAAGGCGACTCAAACTTTGAAATAGGTGTAATGCTCGATAAAATCTATAGATCTCAAACTAAGAATTCTGGAGGCAGTCATGAAGTACAAAAGTAAAAAGAAAGTACTTCAATGGGTAAAAACTGGCATGGCTTTATCGGGCTTGCTTATGCTCATCACTCCGCATGACCTGATCGCACGACTAAGTGGCGTGGTCGTGGTGCTTCTGTTTTTCACTCATCTTTGGATTAGGCATCTGATGAAAAAACATTTTCAAAAAGAACTTAAAAAAGATGAGCTTGAGGAGCCTGAATGGATGTTTGAGTGGCTCACGATTGGCTGGACTGGGACACTTTTTATAATCGCAATCCCTGGCATGCTTTATGTACATGATTTTATTTCACTTGATACCTATGGCAGAATAAATGCTGGTGGGTTCGGATTTCTTGGCCTCTATTTCTTACTATCGGGTGTCAGGCTTATTTATAGACGAAGCCAGCTCAAGAAAAAAAATGCCGACCGTATGAATTTAGGCAAAAAGATAAATAAATCTTAAGCCACTTTTTTAAAGACTAGAATTTGCTCGGCTGATATTAATTCTCGGTAAATAATTCTCTCAGCAATGCTTGCGGTGCCGTTTACTATTTTTTCTCGAAGTTCCTTTTCTTGGCGAGTAAGGATTGAAGGGTCGATAAATTTTGAAAAGTACTTATAATCATTTGATTGCGGATTATCTCTGCGGTCCATAGCGTTTTGGATTCTGTGTTTGCCAATCTCTAAATACCTGGCATCAAGGTCGACTCCGATGAAGTTGCGATTGTTTAGCGAAGCAGCGACTCCAGTCGTACAGGCGCCTGTAAAGGAATCAAGAACCGTGGCCCCCTCAGTTGTAAGCAATCTAACAAGATAGCTCATGAGCATGATGGGTTTTTTAGTTGGATGAAAGTTTTGTTCCGCAACTGGGCTTTGATTTACATATTTTTTTCTCTGTTCAAGTTCTTTAGGCCACATATCAACTCCACAGCCATCAAGCCAAAGACGGTTTTCTTTTTCACCTGGCTTTGATACTAAAAACGATGAATCATACATGCCATCAATCAGCTCATGACAAAGTGCCACACCATTTTGACTGGGATGAATTGTTCTAAGACTAGCGATTGAGGCATCGCAAACAATGTCTCCTGAATAGTTTGAAAGAATGCTTGTTGATTGTAGTCCACCAGTACCAAATCGTTTAATGTTGTCTTCAATGTTTTTCCCGATGACTGGTTTTTTGGCCAAGATGATGGGTTCATACAATGGTCTTAGGTCATTTCTAAAATCAGTGCCCTTTACAATCATCGGTTTTGATTTTGGAACTCCTTGTGAATGAGTCCACATAAGCATATCTTTAATTTCAAAGCCTGCAATTCGTAGAGATAGTGTCATCAAGTCTACATTTCTTTTTGCAGCAAAGACTGCGGCATAGGCCCCAGGTTTCAATGTGCGATAAACTTCACTCATTGTTTTAGGACCTGGAATAACAGCATCCCAAGTATTACCATTAAAACCAAGGGTACTCACTTTGTAGTCGTTGCCATTTAGAAACTCGCCGAGCATTTCAAAAATATTGACGCTTTCAGTGAGACCATATGGTGGGTCAGATATGAAGGCATCAATTGTCCCAGAAGGGATTGCCTGCAGTACATGCAGGCAATCCCCTTGGTACAACCTTACATCCACTATTTTTGATAAGTGAAAGAAGGGCTTCATGGCCTAGGCTCTCTTTCTTTCATCAAGATGAGTCGTACTTGCAGCCAAGCACCACTTAGCAATTTGCTCTAAATCCTTGGCATACTTGGCAGAGACATCCTCGACCCTATAGGCCCCTGAAATCGCCTTAAACTGGCGAATAAAGGCATCCAGGGCCTCGATGGTGCCATTGGCCCCAACAGGCATGCTGACCACATTTTCAGGCTTTGCATCGCTACTTGGTGCAGGGGCTGATTTTTCAACAGGTGCTGAGTCATTTTTTACCACATTCAATGAGGCTGAAGACTTGCGGCGAGTTCTTTTGTTTTCATTGTACACTCGGACCAGCTCTCGCATTTCACGATATGAATGACCTTGAAGTTTTTCCTCTGGAAACATTTGAAGGAGCTGCTTTAGACCATCATCTGATAGTCTCGCAAGCTCAACAAGATGTGAGAATGGCAAGTTCATATCAAGGACTGACGGATTTGCACCCACTGATTGATATTCCATTGCACGAGCTTCTTTGAATCCAAAAGCACCCTCAGAATATTCTTTAAACTGCTCCACAGCGGTTCGCAGGGCTTTCTTGACATCTTTTTCAATACCACTGACCTCAGCTAAAAAAATGGTGAACATATCATTCATTTTTTTGGCGATTTCTTTTTCAAAACCCAATCCTTGT
>CAYPZY010000160.1:0-6821 GCA_964415155.1 uncultured Bdellovibrionales bacterium | reverse complement strand
CGTTGCCAGAACACGAACAGCTACTTCGGGACGTATTGTTCGCCCGAAAAAAAGAGCTTGCCGTTTCAAAACTGACACCGCTAAATAAAAAAGCAAAGGTCCGCGCGCTCATCAAGGCGCCTATCAGCGGTGGCAATCTCACGGTTGTCCATTCAACTTTAGGGATGCCCTGGCAGACGCCAAGTCGTGACCGCATTGTTTTTTTTGAGGATCTTGGTGAGCGCGGTTATCGTATTGATCGCATGCTTGAACATCTGCGGCAGCTAGGGTTTTTTGAAAAAACAAAAGCCGTGATTTTTGGCGATTTCATTGGCGGTCTTGATCCCAACGGTAAAGCTAGTTATTGGGCGGTAATGGAACGTTTCGCGAAGGAAGCTAAATTTCCTGTCTTCAAAGGAATTCCCGCGGGTCACGCTCAGCAAAAAATGGTTCTTCCTATGGGAACTGACGCAAAAATTATCACGGGCGCAAATGCAAAACTTCTCATCGCTACGGATTTTAAGTGAACACGTCTGAAAAAAAGCTCTTCGATAAAATATTTCGCAGTCTCCCGGGAATTACCGAAGGAGTCCTCGTTCAAGCCTACCTCAGCGGCGAAAAGCAAATCGACATCGCTGTCGGCAAAACCTATCGCTACTACGATGTAGCGAGCCTCACAAAAATCATTTTTTCAGTTACCCAAATGATGATTTTAAACGATCAAAACAAAGTTCGTCCTAGCGAAAGTGTGCGGGCGTTTTTACCTTGGTATCGCCATCGCGAGGTTAAATGGAGCGATCTTTTAACTCACAGTTCAGGTCATAAAGCTTGGAATAACTATTTCGTAACGATCATGAAGGACCCCGATCGTCAGCAAAAGTCTTTCACCGAACTTATGCGGCCACTGCTGGAAAAAGAAGAACTCAATGTCGATAAAAAGTCTGTTTACTCTGATCTAAGTTTGTTAACGATCGGTTGCCTCTTTGAAAAGATTTATGACAAACCACTCTTACAGATTTGGCAGGAATTAAACGCAAGACTTGAACTCGGAGAGACAGCATTCCACGTCAATAATAGACCGCCTAAACCGCTCGAATACTATGCGCCCACCGAAGTTTGCAAATGGCGCAACAAAATTATTCAAGGCGAAGTTCACGACGACAACACTTGGTCTCTCAAAGGCGTTTCAACTCATGCCGGCCTGTTTTCAACTATTCATGATGTCGCCAAATGGGGATTGAAAATTCGCGCCGCTCACAACAACGCAGAGGGAGTTATCTCACAACCGACAATCAAACAATTTACAACCAAAGCTACAAATCTTGGTGATTGGGCGCTGGGTTTTATGATGCCGAGCCGACCCAAATCCAGCTGCGGAAAATATTTTTCGCTGACTTCAGTTGGACACACGGGGTTTACCGGTACGTCGTGGTGGTGGGACATCGAAAGAGACTTGATGGTTGTAGTTCTCTCAAATCGCACATATCCTAGTCGAGACAACAAAAAGTTTCCAGAGGAATTGCGGCCAAACATTCATGACTGGATTTTTGAGATTTTGCAGCAGGAAGGGAAAATAAAATGAATTTAAAACCAGGAAGTCATATTCATCTGATGGGAATTTGTGGAACAGCTATGGCAAGTCTGGCAGGAATTCTCAAGGACATGGGCTTTAAGGTAACTGGTAGTGATGAGAATGTTTACCCGCCGATGTCCACTCAGCTCGAGCAGCTTGGTATCAAAATAAAATTAGGGTATAAACCAGATAATCTTTTGCCACGTCCTGATCTTGTGATTGTGGGCAATGTGATCACTCAAAAAAATCCTGAGGCACAAGCTTTAATCCAAGCTGAAGTTCCTTTTCGAAGCCTGCCTGAGATGATGGGCGATGTCGTCATCGGTAAACGTGATAGTTACGTCGTGGCGGGTACACACGGAAAAACGACGACGACGTCGCTTCTCGCTTGGATGGCCGATCAGTGTGGGTTGAAACCTGGTTTTCTCATTGGGGGTATTCCCAAAAATTTCACCCATTCTTTTAGAAAACCTGAGGGCAATACTTTTGTTATAGAGGGCGATGAGTATGATACTGCGTTTTTTGCAAAAGTTCCTAAGTTTATTTTTTACAAACCAAAGTACGTCATTCTCACGAGTATCGAATTTGATCACGCGGATATTTATAACAATATGACTGACATCATGGCGGCATTTGATCAGATTTTTGATCGTATTCCCAAAGAAGGTTTGATGATTGCCAATGGTGACGACAAAAATATCCACGAGCTTATGCAAGACTGTCACTTGTTTGCCGACGCTACTTACGGCAAACAAAATGGTATTTATAAATTGGGAAAATCGGAAACGTCTAAGGGCTTAACTACTTTTGAAGTGCTTTATAAAGACAAAGTGATTGAGAAAATACAGACGCCACTTTTTGGGGATTATAATTTGTTGAATGCGCTTGCCTGTTATGCCATGGCCCGCGAGCGGGGTTGGGATATGAAAGCAGCGCTCGAGGCGATGCGGACGTTTAAAGGTGTCAAGCGCCGTCAAGAGGTTTTAGGAGAGCCGCGTGGTATCACCGTTATTGAGGATTTCGCTCACCATCCGACGGCCGTTAAGGTGACAGTTGCGGGGGTTCAAGGAAAATATCCTGGGCAAAAAGTGTTTTCAGTTTTTGAACCTCGTTCAGCCTCATCACGCAGAAAGATTTTTGAAAACGATTACATCGATGCTTTTGCTACCAGTCATGAAGTTATCTTGTCTGAGCCGTACAACCAGACGACTATTGCCGAAAACGAGCGACTTTCTTCTGATCGCATCATTGATGCACTTAAAAATAGAGATGTGCGCGCCCAAAAATTTAACGACGTCGACGCCATTGTCGATTATTTGGGTACGCATGCTCGTGCCGGGGATGTGATTCTAGTCATGAGTAACGGCGCTTTCGGTGGTATCTATCAGAAGCTTTTGACAAGACTCGAAGCAGGTTGAAAAGCGACCTATAGAAACAGCAATTTTTTGGCATATCCATTGATATCCCTTTACTAGAGGTATTTTATGCGCATTTTATGTCTTGTGATCGTCTATGTTTTAGTCGCTGTTCAACAAATTTCGGCTGCAGTCGATTGCGGCTCTTTGTTTAGTGAAAAGATAAAGCAGCTAAAAGTCGACGGTTCAAATTTGGGTCCTCGCTATAAAACGGTTGAACCGGAAATTACCCGCCTAGCTCGTGAAGTCGCTGATGAAATTGGAAAAGAGTTCGACTCCATGGAAAATGACAAGGAAATAACCATTGCTGAAATCAAGGGGTTTGCCGGCGCTAACGACAAATACAGTGATATCGCTACCGGAAGTTCACATTTTTGGTTGCAGTTCCCTGAGCAAGTCATTAAATCATTGCGCTTAAGATACGGTATCAAAGCTGAAAGCAGCGGGAATTTTTCTAATATTCCAGGAAAAAAATCGGAACTGGTTTTGTATCAAACAGCGGTCAACGACAATTCGGTAGGACTTACTTCTGATGGAAGCTCCCGACAAACCTTATACCGATACTCTGTGCGCAAGACACAACAAGATTCACATATTAGTCGCATTCGAATGGTCTACGATAAGATTACTCGCGCAGTTAGCTTGGGGCTCTTAGGAAAACCGAAGCAACTACAGGGCGTAAATATACCAAAAATATTTTGGGGCCCACATTCTCTGCAAAATGTTTTCACTCATTTTTTTGGACTATTTGTTGGCGGCGGGCGCCTCGTTGGCACCAGTGTCTTCGGGCATCCTTACGGTGATGTTGTTGTCGCTGCCGGCCTCGGCGATACGCAGATCGACATTGCTCCTATTGGGGGCGGTAAAGCAATTTCCTCCGAGAAGCTTCTGCGAGTTGCCGAGATTTCAGGAGTAAAAGTGACATTTATCCAAACCCGAGAGGGAAGGTCACAACGATTTAGCATTCCAGACAACATTCATGAACGTCGTCCAGGCGATGAGCTAGAAATCACCATTGAAAGAAGTGATTCGCTTAACGAGCATCGGTTAACTGCTCAAAAAGTAATAGATTTACTCTTTCAATAAAAGAATCAAACCTGCTTACCTAATTTGCATGCAGGTAAAAATAAATAAAAAATATTTACAACACTTCCTCCTTGGGAGTGTTTTTGCTGTGCTGCTTCTTTCATAAACGGGGCAATTTTGCACTCAGCCTGGTAACACTACGGCTCCACTTGCACCCCAAATTGCCTGCCAACTAATCAAAATTGCAGCGTTTTTAATAATTATGTCTGGTATTGATCTTGCTTTATAAGAAAAGCAAAAGTTTAATGAGGAGTTTTTTTAACACAACATTTGTTTCTTAACTAAGGGGGAAATAATGAAAAAAGTAGTACTAGGTTTATTTTTGTCGATGCTTACTTTCTCAATGGCTGCCGAAGCACAATGGGGCCGCGGCGGTTGGGGGCGAGGTGGTCGTGGTGGTGGACACGGTGGTCGAATGGACCAACGCCAAATCACTTGCGAGAGCAACGGCTATCGTTACAACGAATGCTTTGTTGGTGGTCGCGTGGTCAATGCTTACCTCGTACGTCAACATTCAAGCGCTAGCTGCGTGCAAGGTCAAAGCTGGGGTATGCGCGGTAATGCCATTTGGGTTGACCGTGGTTGCCGAGCTACTTTCAACGTGACTGTTAGAGATCGTCGTTTTGCGCCAGATCTAAGTGCGATGAACGTAGAGACACTTTCTACTGAAGAACTTGTTCAACCGGTTCAAGGTTACCGTACTGAAGTGCTTTGCCAAAGCTGGGACTACCAACCTGCTAGCTGCTATGCCGGTGGTTACATCATGAGCGCTAACATTTTAGACAAAAAATCAAATGCTTCATGCATTCAAGGTTCTGACTGGGGTTACGATGGCGAATACATTTGGGTTCGCAATGGTTGCCGCGCACTTTTTGCCGTTGATCTTCAATAGTATCAGCTAAAAAAAAGGTGTTCTTGAAGGGAGGATTTAATGCCTCCCTTTTTTATTGACTCTTTTTTTCACGATCGATAACCCTCTTTGAAGTGCAAAAACAAACGCCACTAATGCAGCAATATTGGGCAATTAAATCTGCTCATAAGGACCAACTTCTGTTTTTTCGCATGGGAGATTTCTACGAACTCTTTCATGAGGACGCAAGAACTGCCGCTCCAATTTTAAATATCGCCCTGACCTCACGAAACAAAAAATCCGATGAGCAGACAGCCATGTGCGGTGTTCCTTATCACAGTGTTGCCGGTCCCATTAATAAACTTTTACAATCTGGTTTTCGTGTCGCTATTTGTGAACAAGTAGAAGACCCGGCGACTGCTAAGGGAATCGTGAAGAGAGCCGTGACCAGGATTTTAAGTCCTGGAATGGTTTACGATCCCGACACTCTCGAATCGACTCGCGCTAACTATCTTTGTAGTTTTGAGCGGGACTCCATCAGTTTTCTTGACGCCTCTACAGGCCAGGCTTTTTATTTTCTTCGCGATCGTGAAGAGGAATCCGAAAGATTAAATCGCGAATTTCTCCAACTCATTGATGTTTTGCAGCCTAGTGAAGTGGTTTTGACCAAGGCTACGGCGGAAGCCAATAGTGAAGTCAAATTTAGATTGTTGACAGAGCTCATTCCAGAGATGGAGCGGCCTCTGCCTGGACGTTTTGCAAACTTACCAGCATCGGCAAAAGCACTTCTTATGTATGCGATCTATATGCAAGGGGAAGCTACACTTGAAACAATTTTAGATTTTGAGAAGCGTTCGCTTTCTCAACATCTTGAATTATCGCCGACCGCGGTTCGCCACCTCGAAATTTTCCAAACTTATGACGGTCAAGAGCAAGGAACTCTCTTTAAAGCCATTGATAGAACAAAAACTTCAGGCGGGGCACGTCTTCTCCGCAATTGGTTGCGCTTTCCTCTTGTTGACGTAAATGCGATTTTAACGAGACAGAAACCAATACAGTTTTGGCAATTGCATTATGCGGAACTTAAAATATTGCGCGCAGAACTTGCCCATGTCGGTGATCTTGAGCGTAAGCTTGGAAAAATAGCTAATCCTAGCTGCAATCCTCGCGACTTACTCTCGCTGGCCGAGTCCTTAGAGGTGGTCATAAAATTATCTCAGTTTTCGTCGGCAATAAAATTTTCTCCAAGAGGTATTGAAGCTGCCAATAAGATTTCATCTCTCATTTATTCTTCCATCAATGAAGAGGCGCCGTTGGCCCTCAATAAAGGTGGTGTCATTAAGAGCGGCGTGGATCGTCAATTAGATGAATATATCAGTCTCTCAACCGACGGTGAAAAGCGTATCATCGAAATCGAACAAAAAGAAAAGCAGAGCACGGGGATCTCTAGTCTGAAAGTTCGCTTCAATAATGTTTTCGGTTATTATATTGAGGTCACCAATACTCATAGTCACAAAGTACCAAGTCATTACATTCGCAAGCAAACGCTCGCTTCGGCGGAAAGGTACATTACTGAAGAGCTACAACAGTTAGAATCCAAAATTTTGTCGGCGCGAACATTACGTCTGCAACTGGAAGCGGAGATTTTTTCGCGCGTTAAAGAATCTATCGGTAAAGAACTTTCACATTTGCTTCGTTTGGCTAATGAGGGTAGCGAACTTGACGTATTTAGTGCGCTGGCGTGGCTTGCTGTCGAGCAAAAATACGTTTTGCCCACCTTCAATGAAAATGGCGTCATGAATCTAGTTGCGAGTCGGCATCCTGTTGTTGAACAACAAAGTAAAACCAGTTTCATTTCTAATGACGTGAAATTAAATCGGGGAGAGGCGATTCTTCTGACCGGTCCAAATATGGCGGG
>CAYPZY010000159.1:0-6828 GCA_964415155.1 uncultured Bdellovibrionales bacterium | reverse complement strand
CTAATTTATGCTCCCTTGCTTCAGGAAATTTACTGCGCGGAAAAACACAAGGGTGTTTCCATCAAAATACGTGGCGTGAAGTGTGAACCAAAAGTATCCGCAAATATTACCGCGGCGACGAGCAGATTTCATCAATCGTCATCTACGGGGCAGTTTCTCAAGAAAAATCAAATTCGTCACTCCGTGAGGATTGGATCAGCGCTAAAATTTGGTCGGATTGCGCTTGGCGAGATTGACCTTTATCCTCGGTTTGAAGGGTCAAAGGAGTGGGACACAGCCGCAGGGCACTTAATAGTTACTGAGAGTGGTGGTCAAATGATTGATCTACGAACTCGAGAAGAGCCGATCTATAACAAAGAAGATTTAAGAAATAACTATTTTATTGCTTGCTCAAAACGGTTAACTGTTTGTGATTTTGAAATGCCAGAAGGAGTCTTATGAAAGCACTAATTTTAGCTGCAGGTCGTGGAAGTCGTTTGGGAAACTTGACCGACGACGGACCGAAGTGTCTTTTAAAACTTTGGGGGAAAACTTTACTCGAGTGGCAATTGGCTGCTTTTCGAGACGGTGAGATCGAAGAAGTTGGTGTAGTGAGGGGTTACAAGCGAGACTCTCTAAGTAGATTTGGTCTTTCTTTTTTTGAAAACGAGGAGTGGGCTGCGACCAATATGGTTTCCTCGCTCGTGTGTGCGGACTCGTGGTTAACTCGAGATACTTGTATTGTGAGTTATGCCGACATAGTTTATTCCGGCGAAGTGATTCGTAAAATAAAGAATAGCCCCGGCGACATCGCCATTACCTATAACACCCAGTGGTTAAAGTTGTGGTCACAAAGATTTGCTAATCCCCTAGAGGATGTTGAGAATTTTCAGATAACCTCAACAGGCGATCTTACTTTAATCGGTGGTCGGGCGATGACTTTAGATAGTGTGCAGGGACAATACATGGGAGTTTTGAAGTTTACGCCGAAGGGGTGGCTCGCGGTTCAAGAATACTTAAACTCTATTTTTCCAGTCCAGGTCAAAAAATTGGATATGACGTCGTTGTTATCGGTATTGCTCAAAAGAGGCGTAAAAATTCATTGTGAAGCCATTGAGGGAAATTGGTACGAAGTAGACAATGAAAGCGATTTAAGACTTTACGAAAGTTGGCCAGTTCCTTTTCACGAAGCTTAAGGTCGAGTCTTTTCCATAACTACTATTCCGCCAGAGTCACTCATCACTTTAGTAGCATCTAAATATTTTTTAAGGAGAGGGGTTGCGTAAGGCGCGAAGACTTCTTCCGTTCTCCACTTTACTTGTTGACTCTGTTCTGGATGCTCCCGCCAAATGTAACTAACGGTAATTTCCTCATCCCACGGCCAAGACGTGGTTGAACTTGATGTGGTTTGGATTCCCTCTAACCACAAGTTTGGACTAGAGTTAACAATTTTCAAATCCGAGGTGGAATCGCTCATGTCGAGACGATGTCGAGCGTAGGAATTGGCCTTGATATTTAAAATGGATGTACTTCTAGAGCCGGAGTGGAATTCAACGAGGGTAGGCGCATTTGACGTGTTATTAAAGAGTAAAAAGATTTCACCAAGGCCTTTGCCTACGGTCACAGAAAAGTCGGAAAGCTGACCAAAATTAAAGGCGTATTTCCTTTCGCTTAGTCGTCTATAGTTGTGTTTGTAGTAAAAATTTAAGTGCTCCGGCATAGGAGCCATAATCAGGCTAGGTCTTTGAGCAAAAATGAGTTCCTCTGACGATGTGCCTTTTAGCATTGGCCAAACAAGGGTTTGTAAATTCTTAGCGCCTGCCAACAATGAGCTCATCATCGTGGTGTCTGCTTCTAAATATAGAACGACGGAGCTACTCTTGATGTTAGTGATTTGTTGAGAAATTTCTTTTTGACTGAGAAGCACTCTTCTCTCATTAAGATTGTCCGTATTGTAATTTAACCAGTTAGTAACGGGATAAATTGCCAGGCCGATGTTGGCCGCAATAAAAATTTTTCGAAAGGGGAGCTTGCTCGAGATTGGAAACTGTTCAAGAACTTTATTTGCTCCCAATAAAACGATGATACAAAAGGGACACCAAATTCTGGCAAAAACCTCAGCAGGGTAGCGAGGCACCACATAAACGATGGAGATAGAAAGTACGAATGCGAGTAAGGCGATGAGGATCTGGTGAGATCGGTTTAACTTTTTAAAAGAAAATGCCAGCAAAGGCATGAGCCATAATCCGGGTATATTGGTAAAAGAGGTTTTAATAACTTGCCAAATGGCTATGAGATTACCGAGAACACCCGCTGTTGATAATGATGCATTCCCGACGAGCATTGAATCATTTGGAATTTGAAATCGTGGAACGAATTTGAAGATAAGTATCCAGAATATCGCAGGAACGAAAAAGGCAAGCGAGCGTGATAGCTTTTTTGTCCAAGGAGCGCTTTCTGAAAATGCTTCCGTTGTGAGTCCAATTAAGAGATAGGCCTTGGCGATGAAGTGAATTCCCGTCCAAATGAAAAGATAAAGCCAAACCCCCGGGCTTCGGAGAGAGAGTTTCGGTAAAATCCTGGACCAGAAAAAAAGGCCTAACGACATACTTAAAACACTGGGAATAAGGTAGTGAAGTCCCTGAATAGGAAAGATGGCAAAGCTCAATGTTAAAAAGGTGAGGGACGTTGCTGTTTTACCGACGTACGTGATTCCAAAACAAAATATCGAGAAAGTTAATACAAGCAGAACGACCAATTCTGAAAGCGCATAGGACCAGGCAAACCCGAGATTCAGTTTTTCGATGGCGCTCATCAATATTCCGTAAGTGGGGTACCAAGGTACCAGGGCGCGGCCAGCAATGCGTGCTCTAGTCCAACGAGTATCATCGGTAGGTTTGTCATGTTGACTAAGATCGAACTGGTTTTTGATATCTAAGAAAGCTTGTGATTTTCTTTCAAAAGCTTGCGCAACCTGTTTGCCCTGCCATAGGTACACAAGCGAATCATCAGACAGTCGCGGGCTCTCGGAAAAAAAAGGATGAACCAAGGCGGGTAAACCCTTTCCAATCAGAAAAGAAAAAATAGAAATAGTCAGAAAAAGATTTTTCAATTTAGGTCAATTTTCTTTTATACTCTAAGTAGTCAGAGTAATCGCGAATGTAGTCACTGGCATCATAGGCCTCTGAAGCCAGAACCAACAGAGCTGCGTCTGCCGAATATTTGTATTGAGTCGCCCAAACCATGGCTGGTAGATGTAAACCTTTATCAGACCCGCTCAGTTCCAGACTACGTCGATTTTTACCATCGTCTAAAATCACCTCGACGGATCCTTTGACACAAATTAAAAATTGGTGGCATTTTTTATGAGCGTGCTCGCCGCGAACTTCTGCATTAGGGACATCATAAACCAAAAAAAATCTTTTAGGAATAAATGGCAAATTCTTAGAAAACTCGCCAACGCTTAAGCTTCCGCGGATATCTTTGAACATCGGCATTTGATAGAGCTTGGCGCCACCAACACCGATTTCCATGATTGGCTCGTGAGCGGTGTCCTCGGAGAATGCTTTTTCACCGCCAGCGTTTAGATTGGATTGTAAGTACCCAGTGATGCGTGCTGGATTTCCAGAAACGACGACGTTAGGAGGAACCGATCGCGTTACCACAGCGCCAGCACCAACCATTGCGCCTTGGCCGATGGTAATTCCCGGTAGAACCGTCGCATTGGCTCCGATCGACGCGCCCTTATGAATAATAGTTTTTAGGAATTTCTCCGGATAAACCTTGCTACGAGGAAATTTATCGTTGGTGAAGGCAACATTGGGGCCAACAAAAACGTCGTCCTCAACGATCAATCCATCCCACAGTTGAACACCACACTTAATCGTTACCCTATCACCAATTTTGACATCGTTTTCGATGAAAGTATGATCGCAAATATTGCAATCTTTGCCAATTTGAGCAGAAGGAAGAATGTGCGCGAAGGCCCAAATTTTACTTCCTTCACCTATTGTTTTGGATTCACAAATCGCTTGGGGGTGAACAAAATAGCTCATGAGATTTGCCTTTATATCTTTTTGTTGACTGTATTACCGCGTTCGGGCGCATTTTAGTGTTTTCGTAGGCACGCCATACGTAAGATCCCAATATTCCCATGCTGAAGATGTTGAGGCTTCCAAAGAAAAGTACGATGAGAACAGTGCCCGCATATCCTGGAATCTCGATGCTATCGGTAAGTTTGTAAAATAGAACGATGGCCGAAAGAACCACGGAAAACAGCAAACCAACTGCTCCTACAATCATTAATAATTTTATGGGTAGATCGGAAAATGAAAAGATAGAGTCCATAAAATATTTTATTTTCCGTCTTAAACTCCAAGCGCTTTTTCCTTCTTTTCTTTCAAGGCGGTCATAAGAGAAGCACTTTAATCTAAAACCCAACCAAAATATTAAACCGATCAACGAAGAATGACTTTCATTCAGCTTGGTTAGTTCATCGCGAAAAGATTTGTTACAACCGAAGACGTCAACTCCTCCCTTCGGTACGGCCGACTGAATGAAGGTGCGGTAGGTATTCCAAAAAATCGCTGACGATATTCTGGTAGATATACTATCCTGTCGACTTTGTCTTGTTCCGATGACGACGTCGGCTTCATTGTTGGCGAGCGATTTAAAAAATCTTAATGCAAGCTCCGGCGGTTCCTGAAGGTCGGCTGCGATTACAGCAAAAAAAGATCCCGTTGCCACCTTCAAACCTTGAAAAATTGCCGCAAACGAACCGAAGTTTCGGGATAAGTTGATAAGTTGGGATTTGAAGGAAGCTTCAGGTAAAACTCTTTCGAGAAATCGATAGGAATCGTCTGGACTGCCATCGACCACGAAAACTGCTTCCAAATTGTTTTGCAGCTGATTGTTTAACGAACTGATTGTTTCAACGAGTTCGGGAAGGGAAGCGCGATTTTTGTAGACAGGTATAATCAATGAGTACAATCACCCTCCCATTTGTTACACGCTTCAACTATTCGCATGGTCTGCTCATCCGTTAGAAATGGGTGAATAGGTAAAGAAACTTCCTGGTTAGCAACTTCTCGGGCGTTAACTAATTCGCCGAACACTTTAAAATTTAAATTTTTCATTAGCGGTTGTTCTGGAATAATCGTCGGGTAATGAATAGCAGTCTCAATTCCTAAACTCTTCATGTAATCCATAAATGCGGCTCTACCTTTAGGAACTAAAAGGGGAAATAAATGATAAACTGAATTCGAACCAGACGGTTTGTCTAGGAATTTTAGGTGAGCATTTTTTATCTCCGCCAAATAAAAAGCTGCGATTTTTTTACGTCGTTCCGTACAATCTGCGAAGTGTGGCAAGATGGCATCATTTAAGATAGCGGCATGTACTTCATCGAGCCGACTATTCATCCCTAACAAATCATGTTTGTATTTCGCTGTCTGACCGTAATCGCGGATCGCGTGTGCTAATTTATAAAGCTTTTCGCTAGAGGTAATCACCATTCCCGCATCGCCCATCGCGCCTAAATTTTTGGTCGGATAAAAACTAAGGGCCGACATGTGACCGACACTTCCTACATTCTGACCGTCATAATAGGCTCCCAGCGACTGCGCACAGTCCTCAACAACTTTCACTGAGTAACGATTTTTAATCTGATCGAGTTCATTTAGGTTGAGCGAATGGCCGTAAAGGTGAACTGGAACAAAGAATTCTATTGATCTATCGCTATCTAGGACAGCTCTAGCAGCGCTCAAATTAATTTGACCGTTCGATTCAGTGTCCACAAAGACGGGTATGCCGCCGGCCCGATAGATTGCCAAGGTGGTTGCAAACGCACTCAATGGCGTCGTGAGCACATAATTTCCTTGAGTGATTCCCAGTGAGCGTAAAGATATTTCTATAGCGTCAAGGCCACTAGCACACCCGATGGCATATTGGTTTTTTGTAAGGGCCGCTATTTGTGTTTCAAATCGTTTTACTTCTTCGCCTAAAATATACCATCCACGTTCACCAACACGGTTAAATGCTTTGTTGGACGCTTCTGCCAGCATTTTCCATTGGGCTTTGAAATCATTTAAAAGAATTCGTTCGCTCATGAATGGAGCCTTGCTATTCTGCGTTTATAAAACATTTCAAGCCGCTGATACTGATGAAATTTTATAAGTAAAATGTGGTGCGGCCAAAGGCGCCATTGTCCCTTAACGAATCGGGCAGTGAGATAGACAGCCCAAAGGCCAAGAAAGGAAAAAAGTCTCAGCACCACTTCTCGTGCCTTTGCGATGGCAAACGACTTTTCAATAAACTCACGTCGTTCGGTTGCGGGCATTGCAGATTCTTTTAAGAACTTTAATGCCTCTGATCGCGAATAAACAAGTTTGTTCGCCGCGAGGCTACCCAGATTAAATTTGCCTTTAGATGATAGTTGGCTTCTTGGAATATTTTTAAAGGCATCTCGCCAAAACATTTGATTAGCACTTTTGAAAGATAGCTTTTCAAGTAATACAGGGGCGCCAGAAATTGGGTCGATTGGTTCGGCAAAAGCCATGATCGCCTTTTCCGATGCCGTCGTCGCGAAAAGATAAACTCCCCCTTTCGGGGCAAGGGTGTTTTTCTTGTTTTTTCCTTCGGTCGTAAAACCAGCTTCAGGTACTCCATTTCGAGTGAGCTCAAGTAGAATGGGTTCAAAAGGAATCTTTAGTTCATCGCAAATCGCTGTCATTGTAACGACGGGGTCTAAGCGCATCTTTTCGAAAGGAAAAACAACCAGTTTTGACTGGCGCGAATAGCGTTTAAACATCTGCCAATTTCTAATCAGCTGAGACATTTCTAAAGTGCCTC
>CAYPZY010000158.1:0-6871 GCA_964415155.1 uncultured Bdellovibrionales bacterium | reverse complement strand
AGCGAAAAAACCGAAATAAAATTAAAAGGTAATTGGGAAGAAGAATTAAGACAGCTTGGTCCTAATATTCCCGACTTTTGGTTTTTACACGAATTCCATATGATGGCTTGTGAAACTCGAGACTATGTTCCTAAAATCGTCTCAGCGATGGTCATTGGTGAAGATCCAAAAGCGTTCGGCTTCTAAGATTTTTCAGCAAGTTCCAAAGTGTTTTCCAGTAACATTGCAATCGTCATGGGTCCGACACCACCTGGTACGGGAGTGGCCGCCGCACAGTGGCCCTCCAACTCAGAATATCGTACATCGCCACAAAGTTTGACTTTGCCATCTACGGTCTGGCGATGAATTCCAACATCGACGACCACCGCACCCTTTTTAAAATTTTCGCGACCTAAAAGATGTGGTTTTCCCGCTGCCACAACAACAATGTCTGCTTGCAAAGTGTAGTCATTGATGTTGGGTGTACGCGAATGGCAAATGGTAACCGTAGCGTTTTCATCAAGAAGAAGTTGCGCCATCGGCTTACCAACAATTTCACTTCGACCAACAACAACGGCTTTTTTACCACTCATCGAAATTTGGTAGTGCTTAAGAATTTGGATCACTCCTTTGGGTGTACAGGAGATTGCGCGCGGTTTGCCTGCCCAAAGCCTTCCCAAACTATCAAAACCTAAACCATCTGCGTCTTTATGGGGCGCAATTAGATTTGTGAAGTAATCTTTGTCGAGCCCTTTTGGCAAGGGTAGTTGCAATAAAATACCGTCGACGTCTTGGTTTTCATTGAGACTCTTAATAAGCTTTTCAAGCTCTGCGCCAGTGAGTGATTGTGGAAAAAAGTGCGCGAAGGATCTAATGCCATTTTCTTCCGAAGTCTTTATCTTGTTTTTGACATAAACTTCGCTGGCAGGATCGGCGCCAACCAAGATTACAGCCAGGCCAGGCTGACGGCCTCTCTCTTTTAAAAATTTTTGGGCTCGAGTTTTAGTGGCTGCTAAAGATACCTTGGCGACTTCTTTTCCGTTTAATACAAGCATAATGACTTTATGGCCGCATCCTGATGATTTGTCCAACCCGCCAAAACTTGACTTTATGCACTAATAGCTTTAGTTATTTCCTAAGCACTTAAGGGGGAAAAATGGCCAAAGTTTCATTATCTGGTGATGGTTCGAGCATTAAATTTTCCGTTTCTGAACAAACCCCAACGACCTTAAGAAAATTTCGTCAAAGCCAGGAGATCGAAGGCCTTTATCGTTTTATTTTTGAAAATGATTTACAAAAAGAGGCTTTAGACATCGTTGAAGGCTTGATCGCTCATCGTAAGGCCGAAAAAAGCAAAAAAAAGTAACCCAGTTTCGGACCCCCTTCCCGTTCGTTCCTAGTTAATCGCGTTTTCACGCCATTTCATCGTTTGCAAAAGCTGTGTCTAAAAGGAAAAAGACATGGCAAAAAATCAATCCGGACAAGGTCTCATTGAATACCTCATTATCACCGCTCTAATGGCAGTGGCTTGTATTGGCGTCATTCGACTTCTCAATCATACTGTCACCGCCCAATTTGCCAACGTAACCAATGCCCTTCAAGGAAAAGCCAAAACCAAAGTGCGCATGGAAGCAGTTGAAGACCGTCACTATAAGAAGAAAGATCTTTCCAATTTTTTGAACGGCGCCACCAACAAACGCGAACAGGACGATGAAGAATGAAAAACGCCGCGGGAAACCTCCTTTTAGAGTCATTATTTCTGGTTGGCTTTCTTACCCTTTTTGTGCCTGTAGCACTCAGCATTGTCTATCTCTCATTTTTGCACTACTGGACAGATCACCTCGCAAACGAAGCTCTCCTCTGCGCCACTTATCAAACACCACAGCGGTGTGTGAGAACCGCCGAAGAAAAACTTCGGAAAACAACCGCTTTCACCTCGTTTCATTTCTTTATGGCCAAAAATCAAAAACTAATTCGCCAAGACTTACGCTGGGAATTTCTAGGTCGTAAATTTAGCCAGCACAAGCAGCTTAAGTTGCCGGTTACCTCGGAGAGCCTATGAAGCAAACGGGATCAGTATCCCTAATTTTTCTTCTACCTTTATTTTTAGCGGTGACCTTGGTTATCGTTTCTAGCACCTTGGTTATCAGTTTCTATAGTCTCGCTAAACATACCTGCTTAACATCGGCCGTGAGTTCGCAAGAAGTTATGCTGACAAACCTTGAAGAATTATTGCGACTTAATCCGTTAGCTAAATCCTTAAGACTTAAACTCCTACTCGCAAAAGCGCGAATCGCAAGTAGCGCCCACAATCCCGCGCTTTTGGCCGCTGCCTACGCAAATTATCGATTGGTGATTAGCCAGCAGATACGTTTACAGCGCCATCAGGAAGGTTTACTTAACAACGCCAGAAATCTTGGTTACAAGCCCATCGAAAAATTTCGTACCACGTTAGATTCAGAGTTTACAAAACGGAACTTCGATAACTCTGCCATTACGACAGTCGTTCCTAGAAAAGTTGGCCTCGCCGTTAGAAAATCGCCAATCAATTCATTAACTCCCAATCATGAACCTGTGCCACTGTTTTCAGTCAGACAAGGCATCGATCTTAAGTCGAAATGGCGGGTGTCTTCACTTCTTCCAAAAGGTTTTCAGGGTTTTTTGCCGAAGCTTCAAGATCTTAATATCGCCTGTGGCGCAACAATTGAAAAGGAGCGGAACCGATGGATCGTCAAGATAACAAAGGGCAGTTGATTATTGAGATGTTGGTTTCATTAACTTTGATTTTAACTTTGGTTTTTGTGGCACTACAAAGTCTAAACACCGCCAAAGAAAAAGGTAGATGGGGAAAATACCGGCATGAAAAATTTCATTAAAAAATTTCACGCACTCACACAGTCCAAACGACTCATGCTCGCTGTATTTATAGCATCAGGATTTATTGCTGCGATCTGGGACTACTCTCGCCAAGATTTGCATATTGAATCTCCGTCGTTGCCCTCTCCCGACACTTACATTCCACCAGGATTTGTCTTGGTACCTGTGGAGTTACAAAACGCCGATGCTCTCGACTCGCTTATCGGTGGTTTCGGTGTGGTTGATCTTTTTCAGAGCGGACTTGAATCTGAAAGCAAACCAAGAAAAGTAGCCGCGCAAGTAAAAATTCTGCGCGCACCGCTAAATCCTAGACACTTCGCCGTCCTCGTTCCTGAGAACGAGGCGCCTCCTCTGGTAAAATCGTCCTTACCCTTTTTCGTCGTACTGCAAAATCCCGACAGTAAAAACACCACCTTCCCAAAGAAAAAACAAGTTTCTTCTCGGATCCAAATTGAAAATTGAGGTGAAAATGATGTTCTTTATTATTCTTATATCCGCGTTTTGCCACGCCACCACCGAAGTCATCCGCGCTCCCGATGCCGACAAAGCTGGCTTCCAGTCTTTTCTCTATAAGAATAGTGGCTATTCACGCCTCGCGAAAGCAACCGGCGATGATGGTTCATCTGTTCTGATCGACGAGTTTGCGCAAGCAAAAGGACAATATTTAAAAAAACAATATCCTCGGGCGAAGGCCTTACTCATCTCTATCGCCGATAACAGGTGGAGTAGTGATTGGGAGAAAGCCGATCGAGAAATTATCTTTCAAAGTCTACTGCTACTTGCTGAGATGAGTGGAAATGAGCGTGAACAAAACCTGTGGGTAACCAACGCTGTTCACTTTGTGGGACAAGAAAATTTCGACCGATCTTACTTTTCCAAAAACACAAATAGTAAATATGAACAAATTATTAAAAATCAAAAAATTATTTCTTGGACGCCCGCAGCTGATTTTTCTGCTTGGGATAAAGTTAAAATCAATGGGCGACAATTCAACCTAGGCAGGGAAACAAATATTTTACTTTTTGCGACAACCTATCGTGTAACTTTGATTTCTGACTCCGCACCTGAACTCACACGCTTAATACACGCTGATTCGTTAAGAGAATTTGTGCCAGCAAACCGATCAATACTCGCCGGCACCTGTGAGTTTCCAAAAATTAACGAATTCGATTGGAATAAAAAGTCTTTTATTGCCTATTACAATCGTGATTGCCAATGGCTTCACGAAGGTGGTTCGTGGAAGCCTTTGTCGCAATCCAACGAGAACAAACTTTGGCAACCCACCCCGCTACTACATACAAATACGGCAAATCTTACGGAAAGCCGGTGGCCATGGAAGACGATAGGTCTCATCGCCGTCGGCGTCGCGATTGTCTGGATAAATCAATCGCAAGGCGAAATTCACCACCCCTTAAAAGAGGTTGAGGACTCTCCTAAATAATTTTTTTATCACGAAAAAAAACAGATTTAACTAATTTGCTTTCGAAAATAGTTTTACTACCGAGCGCCCAGTTCAAATCCTTATGACTATGAAATCGTGTCGGTGGTGTTAGCGTTGCAGGTATACCCGCGTCTGCACATTCCTGTACAGCAAGTATGGTCGCCGGCAAAGAGGGCGGTTCAATCGGAGAATCGCTGCCAAAGTCAAAATTAATTTTATTCTCTTCCAATTGTCGCCAGGGAAAAACGTACTTGAATAAAGGTCCCAATTTATTTTTTAGAAAAGATTTATCGGTTAGCCAATGGCAGGGCTGCATATGGCAAGTAATACGACGTCCCTTCATCATTGCAATGGTTTCAGGACGAATCACCTCGGCGTGTTCCAGATGCAAAAAACCACGATCTGTTTTTTGCCATACTTCATTGGCAATTTTAACAACTTGGTGGGCTGCCTCATCGCCAATGACATGAACAGCCACTGGCAGATCTTTTTCCCAAGTAAAATTTAAAATCTCCGCCAATAAGTCATTAGGAATTATTCGAAGACCGTGATTGCAACTACCGTGATAGTTTTGACTGAGCAAAGCACCTTCAGATCCGAGTGCACCATCGTAATAAATTTTTAAGCCCTGCGGCCGCACATTCAAAAGGTTTTCACTGCGCGCTTGCAAAGCAAGTTCGACTGCACTCTTATAATTTTGCGGATCATCAGAATTAAAGTTTTGTTCAACCGCAATGGTAAGCTGCTTATCGATCGCAACGACACTATTCCACTGAATGGGGTCACAAGTCATATCACGAATGTGCGTAAAGCCACGATGATTAAAATACTTGCCGGCTGAAATAAGCGCCTCGGGCACTAGCTCTGCAGAAAAGGCAGGTACGTGTTTGGTGACAAGATCACAGGCGAGATCAACGAAGATTCCTGAAGGCAGTTTGTCCTCTCCGAGTAAAACCTTGCCACCCGGCTTATTGAAATTGATCTTGCCAAATAAACCACACTTTTTTAGGCCTGGCGTATTCACCCAAAGCGCGTGTTGATCGGCCCGCCAAAAGATGACAGGGAAATCAAAAACATCGAGGTCGTGACGTGTCGGCATCTTCTTATCTGGCCAAATGTTTTCGTCCCAACCACTTCCGAAAAGCCAATCACCACGAAAGTATTTTTTTTGGGGAAGGATTTTGCGAATTTGATCTAGTTGCAGTCCTTTTAAAGCCACGCGATATTCAGATTGGCCTGTTGCCAACCAATGGACGTGACTGTCATAGCAATTTTGAACAGTAAAAGTATTTTCTCGGGCCACGAGATATTTATTTCATGGCCGATGATCTCACTCAAGAAGAAACTAGCGAGTAAATCCTTGGAACTGTAAGTAACCACCATTGTAGCCTGGAAAGCCAACACCGGGGCGAAGCATTGGTGGCGCGTAGCCGCCGGCTGCACCGAATGGAGAAACATAAGGAAGTGGTGACGCAAAACCGAAACCGCCGGCGATACCACCGCTTATTCCGATTCCACCAGCAAACCCAATTCCTCCCATGCCCATGCCCATTCCCATTCCCATGTCGTAGCCTGAGGCCACTTGTTGAATACGAAGTTGGAGGGCCATCATTTCCTGATTTAAACTCGACATGATTTGTGCTTTAGCCATCTGTCGTTGTTGTTGGATTTGAGCAAATTGCATGTAGGCTTGGTACTGCATCATCTGCTGTTGCATCATCTGTTGTTGGATCTGCATCATCATCATGCTTTCCATTCCACCCATGCCACCAAGCGGGCCACCCATAAGACCGCCAAACATTCCTGGTATTCCACCCATCAAACCACCGGCGCCCATGAGACCACCAAACATTCCCGGTATTCCACCCATCAAACCGCCAAGCGCAAAACCACCGGCGCCCATGAGACCGCCAAACATTCCCGGCATTCCACCCAATGCGAAACCGCCGCCAAGAAGTCCTCCAAAAGGTACTCCACCCATCAAACCACCGGCAAAACCGAGTCCTCCCATTAGGCCGCCAGCAAAACCGGCGTTAGGAAATCCTCCAAATGGCCAAGCTCCACCACCAAGCATACCAGCACCGGCAAAGCCAAGTCCCATCCCACCAAAAGGATTAAATGAACCAAAAGGTGAAGCCATTCCCCATGGTCCCATTCCTGGCATAAAAGCACCGGCACCAAGACCAGCACCCATAAGAAAATTTGGAGCACCGAAAGCGCCACCGAAATTACCAAAGCCACCAGCACCACCGTAAGGCCCCATCATTCCGTAAGGTCCCCAACCACCTAATCCACCCATCGTGGCACCGCAACCAAAACCGCCATTAACTGCAGCAGCAACGGAACCGTAAAGACCAGCCATTAAATAGGGAAAACCGTAAGAAGCAAATGAGGGCATCGGACCTGTGAGATAACCAAGTTGAGCGGCGTTATTCATATAAGATTCGCCGAGTTTGTAATTCGCCGGGAAAAGAACATTCCTGATGGGAATGCGGCCCTTGATCCTCAAATGACGCCCAGGCAACAAAGCGATGCGCTCAGGGGCATTATGGGCATGATGTGGTTTGCCGACTT
>CAYPZY010000157.1:0-6888 GCA_964415155.1 uncultured Bdellovibrionales bacterium | reverse complement strand
TAACGCCCTCGCAACTTCGTAATGTAGAAACTGCTACGGGGGTGACGGTTTTAGATCGTACCGGCGTAATTATCGAAATCTTTTCGCGGCATGCACGAACAAAGGCCGCGCGTTTGCAAGTGGAGATCGCCAAACTTACCTATGTAGCGCCTCGTTTGCGTGAGACGGGCGGTAATGATCAGCAAGGTGGAGCGGGACGAGCAGGGGAATCAGCACTGGAGCTTGATCGTCGTAAAATTCGTGATCGCATTAAAGAGTTAAAAGAAGAGCTCGATGCTATTAGTACCGAACATGAAATCAGACGGGCGCGGCGCTCGCAAGAAAATACAGTGGCTCTTGTCGGTTATACCAACGCCGGCAAGTCTTCTCTCATGCGAGCCATGACTGGCAGTGAAGTTTTAGTTGCTGATAAACTTTTTGCCACTCTCGATACCACGATTCGACCAATTTATCCTGAGACACGCCCGAAAGTTTTAGTTTCAGACACGGTCGGGTTCATTAAAAAGCTTCCTCATGACCTTGTCGCTTCATTTAAATCGACTCTTGATGAAGCGGTTCACGCTTCTTTACTTTTGATTGTCGTTGATAGCGCCGACCCCTCTTTTCGCTCGCAATTTAAAGTTACTTCCGATGTTTTGGGTGAGGTCGAAGCCCAAGAGGTCCCCAAACTTTTGGTTTTTAATAAGCGCGATAAGCTGGCCGCCGCGGAGTTTGATGCGCTCAAAGCCGAATTTCCCGAAGCCGTTTTTATTTCGACTCGCAATAAAGAAGATATCAAAATGCTTCGCGAAAAAATCGTCGAGTTTTTTGAGTCCGACATGCTAGATGAAGATTTGTTCGTCGCTTATTCCCTCAAAGGAATTATCGGTGAAATTCGCGCGCGTATGCGTGTGGTGGCCGAGTCGTACAACGAACAAGGTGTCATTCTCAAAGTCAAATCGACCAAAGAAAACCTTGATTTTATTAAAAAGAAAATTCAGCAGGAAAGCCGTCAGTGACCGAAAACGACGTGCAAAAGTGCATCGAAATTTTAGAGAAGTTTGTCGGCGACAGTAGCCAAATTGCAGAGCTCTCTGAAGAACAACGAATTGCACTGTTAGCTGCTGCCGGCAGACTTTCGCGCCCGCATAAAACGGAAATCTCTATTCGCAATAAAAAAATCATTAAAGTCCGTAATAAAAAGCTGGCAGCCCTCGATCGGCAAGCCCGCGCCGAGACGGGTATTCGCGAAGCAAGACAGGCACAGGTTTTTGAAGCGCCAACTCTTAAACAAATCGGTGAACGTTCTTCGCGTGGTGAACTGCGCTCGCCCCGCAACTGTTATGTCTGCAAAGCTGAGTTTACACGCTTACATTTTTTTTACGACTCCATGTGTGAGCCCTGCGCAGATCTTAATTATGCCAAACGTTTTCAAAGAACTGATCTTACAAATCAGGTTGCACTTATCACAGGTGCACGTTTAAAAATTGGTTATCAAGCGGCTCTTATGATGTTGCAGGCCGGTGCTCGTGTGATTGTGACGACGCGGTTCCCTGTCGATGCAGCCGTGAGATTTTCGAAAGAAAAAGATTTTTCTGATTGGGGCGATCGCTTAGAAATCTATGGCCTTGATCTTCGTCACACACCCAGTGTGGAAATCTTCACGCAATATGTGGAGAAAAAATATGAGCGTCTGGATATTTTGATCAACAACGCGGCTCAAACCGTGCGAAGACCCTCTGGCTTTTACACCCACCTGATGGCGCAGGAGGAACAACCGTTCAACACCCATACACCAGAGGTCCGCAAACTCTTAAGTTCCTATGAGTCGTGTAAAAAAATGTTGGCTGAGTACTGTGCGCAAGGCGAAGCTAATCTTCCTGTTGCCTGGCACGGGCAAGCTCCTGGCATTGGCATTAGAGCATCGGCGCGATTGTCGCAGATTCCTTACTCTTTTGATAACTCGCTAGCGGCTTCCGAAGTTTTTCCTGAAGGAAAACTCGACGCCGATCTTCAACAAGTAGACCTGCGCACCACTAACAGTTGGCGATTAAAGCTCGCCGATGTGCCGACCGCTGAAATGCTGGAAGTTCAACTTGTCAATTCGGTGGCGCCATTTGTTTTATGTTCGCGGCTTGCTCCGCTTATGCGAAGGCAAAACACCGGTTGTAAGCACATCGTGAATGTTACGGCGATGGAAGGGAAGTTTTATCGTTTCACCAAGACCGATCGACACCCCCACACTAATATGGCAAAAGCCGCACTTAACATGTTAGTTCACACGTCAGCTAGTGACTTGGCCAAAGACGGTATTTACATGAACGCGGTTGATACCGGTTGGGTCACTGATGAGGATCCAGCAGCACTTTCAAAACAAAAACAAGAAGTTCATGATTTCCAACCGCCCCTTGATATTGTCGATGGTGCTGCTCGCGTTTGTGATCCTTTTATTGACGGCATCAACACTGGCAAACATTGGTGCGGTAAATTTTTAAAAGATTATTTTCCTACCGATTGGTAGCAATAAGATAGCCGCGCTGGGAATCACCATCGTGAGTCGCCATACTTTTTAAAAGTAAATCTATATCAATCCACAACCAGCGTCCACACGGGTTAACGTCAACAATCAAAGCTTTGCTTGAAACGGGGTCGTAAGCGGCGATAGGTGAAATGTGGCCGCCACCGTCAAGCCCCCAAACTTTGCGATCGAAATTGGCAATAATGTAAAAATCATCAGAGCTTAAAACTTGGCAAATATTAGCGGCTTCTTCGCTATGGTCTTCGTTATTAACGAGGCGAGTTTCTGCAGATACGCCGTTAGCTAAAAGCAGCTGACGACATTTTTCTAAGTTTAATCCGTAAGAACCTTGATAGATTTGTTCAAGTGATTGCTCAGGGTCTGCGGCAAAAATATTTCGCTGTGTAAATTTGCAAAATGTTGCTTGATAATCCTTGGGTAATTGAGCTGCATTTTTACGAGCGAACTCTTCGTGCATAGGATCGGTAGGAAGGTTTTCGCAACGGCCGACGCGCAATGCATTTAAAACGATGGCAAGTGATGCGGGTCCACAGCTAAACTTATCTTGTTGAGGTTCATAAAAGCGTACGATTCTGTTAAACGCTTTATTGGCAAAACTTCGGGTGAGCCATAGCAAACTACGGGGATCTTCCCAATAGACAATCTCTTCACCCTCGTGAGGAGTTGAGAATTGGCCAAGATTTGGGGGAGCTTTAACAATAGTTAGCATGTTATTTCCAACAAGTGAAAGCGGATAACCAGTTGCCGTAGTAAGGGGCTTTCGAAAACCAGCCCTTATCTATATAGGTGTGCTCATCGCTCTGTCGCGGTTGGCCTTGGATGATTTGTACCCCGAGCTTAAGTTCTTCATTCCATTGTACCAACCTCACCCCAACATACATTCCTCTACTAAAACCAAGGTATTTGCAGAGGAGGTCTGCTTTTTCCATTTCGAGATTAGCCAAGACTTCCGGAGTTAACTTTCCTTCCGATCTTCTATATTCCTCCCAACCCGTGCGCGCGATCAGGCTTACTCCTCGGCAGGTAGGGTTATAGAAGGTTACGCTTTCGGCATGATAAACGGTACGCGTGCAGATATCCTGATCTTTTAATGTCGCTTCTTTAATGGGATTTGCAATAAGGTAGTTTGGCTCTCCAAGAACATTGGTTAAGAAATCATTGGAAAAAGCAATGGATAGTTCGTCATTTTCAACACCCAATCCCCAAGTGTGGGAAACTTCGTGAATAATTTTGCGTTTGATTTCTCTTCTAAATGCAACACTGGTTTGTTCGTAGGGAAGTTGACCATACATCACCGCAAATTTTGTATAAGCAATAAGATAGGGGCCATTCGCATCTTCCGAATTTACAAGCATACGTCCTAAACTATCTTCACCCTCCATGAGGGCCAACCGGCTGATCACGTTGGTAAGATATTTTTTATCGACATCAGTAACTTTTAGATCGCCAGAGTGATTTTTAATAACGTCTATCATTTTTTGTGAATCGGCGTTTTCGATTCCTGAAATGAGTTGTTCTTTGGTGTGATTTACAAGGTCGAGAGCAAAATCCCAGCTACCGCCGCGGCGACCTTCTGTGTGCGAAAAACTCGCGGCGAGAATGACAACTAGGAATACGGTTTTGCTGAGAATTTTCATATTAAAAAGCTCCGTATTCTCATATTTCAATAAATATGCCGGCACGGAAGCAAATTTCTAACATTTAAGGTATTTAGCACTGTCTACATTATTGACGATGTGCCGATTGTTGTCTTATCGCGTTTTATTAGAATCCCGTGGCTGTGGTGAGCTTTAACAAATGCGTCCAGTAATCTGAGTTTTTCTCATTTAAAGGAAAGTAGGAAAGAAGTCGTTTTTGTAAACTCATCGCGGTTAATACTTCCTGTGCTGACCAAAGAGAATGGCTTGCGCGCCATATTTCATTGGCACATTCCTGATCTTGGCAAAGTCCATAAACTTGCGCAGGAACGGCTACAACGCCAAGAAGTTGATCGTAGGAGATTGTCGAATCACCAATGTGCTTCTTAATCTCTCGTCTTACTTTTGAGGAAATGAACGGAAAATCATGTAGCACATACTGTAACTCTTCTTTGCTGAGATTTTCGATCAGTGTTTCTGGTTTGGTTTTAAGTAAAGAGATCTCGTCTTCCGGTTGCTTAAGTAACGCACTCAATTTTTTTAGCAGGCCCTTTCTTGGGGCGATCGTAAGCGGCGGTAACACACTTACTCCGTTTTCGAACAGGACATTCGGTAAGCCCGCGGGCCGCATGGCTGAGCCAACGCCAATACCTGATTCGACTAAAATTCTATTTAGAGCTTGTCCGCAGTTTTGCGTAAAAAAATTGTAATATCCCATATCGTTTTTGCTGAAATAGTTAGTGACTGTCTCGAGCACTCTGAATACGCGTTGTGGATCCGCTGAAATGATATAACGCCTTATCTCGCGCTGTTCTCCATTCACGTACTCGTTCCAAATTTCTGCAACAGATCTTACGAGTGGTAAAACTCCAAACTGCGGTAAGACTTTAGGAACTAACATGCGAGTGCCAATGATTAGTTTGTTCAAAAGATTAAGATTAACTTCGCCGATCTCAGCGTAAAAACCGAGGACTGGATCAGCGGCAAAGTCGCCTTGTTTTTTTACAAACCGTAGGAAGGTGTGACCAAAGCTACTTTCGGCGACTCCCTTCGGCGCCGCTAACCATAATTCTATTCCGGCAATCTGTTGGTCGGCGGCGGCGTTTTTCAAATCCATGAGGACGGCTAGGCTCGCCTCACGGGTTTTCTGCGAGTATTTTTTTTCCACTTCGGCATGTGATTGTGCTGAAAGCAGCAATACTACTAATATTGAAATTAAAATAAAAACGCGAAAACCCGATTTCATTATTGACCCTTGTTATACATAACTTCGGCAGCAACCAATTCTACGAAATTCCCTGTAGTAATAAAAAACTCACCATTAAAGCCTTCGCTATTGCAAAAAGCTTTCCTTTGATTAAGTGAGTTTACCGCTTGGGCGACTTCCTGAATGCTAACCTGAGTTTTCAATCGGCCTTGCAAAATAGTTAGCAGTGAGTAAAGCTCTGGACCACGCCCAGCCTCTGCTTCAACCAGTGTCGCAGCAATTCTGTTTACCATTGGCTGCCAAACTAAACCGTCGGTTACAACGACAGCGCCAACTGGAGTCAGCCAACCTGTCGATACGACCGTAGTAAAGAAACCGGCTGCAAGTCGATCTCCGAGATGTGAACTAGCTTTAACATAGTAGTCTGTACATTTTTCATCAGGGAGTTCCCTAGCCTGCACTTGTGTTGTTGCGGTTAAACCTAGGATTAACGAAAAAATTAATTTGTTCATTTTTATTTTCCTTTTTTGAGGGGTTATTAGTAATTACGAATATCTGTTTCGGTGGCATATTTTCCAAGTAACTTTTCGTAGCCGCTAGAATCGATTCCATAGCATTCAGCGGGCTTCACACATCGGTCAGTATTAATTCCGCCACATTTTTGCCAAACAACATCGAGTGCCTGAACGATGGTCGCTTTAATTTGGCAATTTCTAACCGGTACGCGAAAGCCATCGATGCGTCTGAAGTTCTTGTTGGCCGTGCGACAAAATACTTCGGTGAACTCACAGGGTGGTGGAACAGGTTCCGATGGTGTTGATGGTGTCATTCCACCGTCGGCGATTTCCAAGTCTAAAAGAACTTTCTCGTTTTTGTTTTGGCAAAGTTCGGTGGTGATTCCGATAATCTCAATTTTTGAAAGCTGTCTTGCTTCCGAAAGCGACGCCAGTAGCGTTAGTCCTAAGATTATTTTTTTCATTTTTTCTCCTTATTTCAAGTGGTTATATGATTAGAAACCACGGTTTATTGCTGACATTTGACACTATAATGCTTTGTGTCTATAATTACTACTAAGAAAAAATGGCCGATTTAAATATCGAATTATTAGTTCAAAAGCGACAAACCCGCGCCGCCAAGATAGCAATACGAGAATTGCTGTCGCGAAGTTTCACCGCGGGCAATGTCATATCGGCAAGCCAGTGGTTTCGCCGTTTAAGTCTTTACCGCTACGGACTTAATTTTCTGATTCAAAACGAAGAACGGTTCAAAACATTTGATGGAGCTTCCCAACAAACATTGAAATTGGTGACCAGTGAATTTCTATCGGCAGTAGGTGCCGCTCAATATGCTTTAGTCGTCGTGGCTGACGTTGTTCCGAAGACGGCAGATGATCATGAAATTGTGGCGGGCATTCTTTTGTCCCACTACGACTATGAAAGGGCACATGATTTTTTGGCGCAAGCCTACCCTCCTTATGAGAACAAGACTGAGCGGGGGGCGCTACTGTGTCAGTTAAGTATGGCCGA
>CAYPZY010000156.1:0-6918 GCA_964415155.1 uncultured Bdellovibrionales bacterium | reverse complement strand
GCTGTGACAGGGCCAGGACCTTGTTTGCTAACTCGTAAAGTTTTGATGCTCGAATCATATTGTTTAAAACGAACTTGTTTTAAATTTAAAATGATATCAGTCACATCTTCATGAATATCAGGAATGGTCGTAAACTCATGAAGGACGCCTTCCATTTTCACAGCAGAAACTGCTGATCCCATCATTGAGCTCAACAAAATACGGCGCAAGGAATTACCAAGTGTAATACCAAAACCACGTTCTAAAGGACGAATGGTGAATTTACCATAAGTCTCACCCAAAGATTCTTTATCAACTTCAAAACCTTTTGGTTTAATTAGATCGCGCCAAAACTTGTAATAGTGCTGTTGCATTTATAATTCTCCTAATAATTATCTAGAGTAATACTCAACGATGCTATTTTCTTCGACGGAAATTCCGACTTCTTCCCGAGTAGGTAATTCTTTAATACTTCCTTTGAAGGAACCATGATCGACTTCTAACCAACCAGGAACCGTACGTCTTTTCGAAGTTTCAACAGCCGCCATCACCCGTGTTGTTTGACGTGAGCCTTCTCTAACTTCGACGACATCACCTTTTGAAACTACGAAGCTTGGAATATCTACTTTTTTGCCGTTCACCATAATGTGGCCATGTTTTACAAGTTGGCGCGCATCGCGACGACTAACACCAAACCCAAGAGAGTAAGTGATGTTATCTAAACGAAGTTCTAACAACTGAAGTAAACGTGTGCCTGTAACACCCTTTTCTTTACTTGCAGTTGCAAAATATCGGCGGAATTGTTTTTCAAAAATTCCATAATATCTTTTTACTTTTTGTTTTTCACGAAGCTGTAAAGCGTATTCGCTAAATTTTAATCGTGCTTGTCCATGTTGGCCTGGAGGATATGGTCTTCTTTCAAACGCACATTTATCTGTGTAACAACGATCACCCTTTAAAAAGAGTTTCATGTTTTCGCGGCGACATTGACGGCAAACACTATCTTGAATGCAACTCACAATAATTTCCTTTCCAAACTAAATACGACGTCTTTTGGGCGGTCGGCAGCCGTTATGAGGAACAGGTGTGATGTCCCTTAACGAGTTAATTCTAATTCCTGAAGAAGCTAACGAGCGGATTGCTGGTTCACGACCGGCACCAGGTCCCGATAAATAGACATGTACTGAGCGAACACCAGCTTCAGTTGCCTTTTGAGCAACGTTTTCTGCCGTCACTTGCGCAGCAAAAGGAGTTCCTTTTCTGCTGCCTTTAAATCCTTGGTTACCAGCGCTTGACCAGCAAACGGTATCGCCATTGAGATCGGTAATTGTAATCAGAGTATTTCCAAATCCAGCATGGATGTAACAGTTACCTAGAACCGCACTCTTTTTTACTTTCTTTTTCGCTTTTTTCTCGGTGGCCGCTTCGGCCGCTGGTGCTTCTTTTACTGCATCACTCATTTACTAGCTCCTACATTGTAGCTTTCTTTTTATTAGCAATTGTTTTTCTTGGGCCTTTACGTGTACGCGAGTTACTACGTGTACGCTGACCTCTCACAGGTAGACCTTTACGATGACGGAGTCCACGATAACAGCCAATATCCATCAAACGCTTAATGGCTAAACCAATTTCACGACGAAGATCGCCTTCGATTTTAATTTTTTGTTGTTCCATGATATCGCGAAGCTTTGCGACATCAGCATCAGTAAGATTATCTGTTCGTAAGCTCTCGGCAAAACCAGCTTCTTTACAAAGAAAACGTGCGCGGGGACGACCGATTCCGTACAAATATGTCAATGCAATTTCAACTCGTTTATTTCTTGGTAAGTCAATACCTGCAATACGTGCCATCGATTTTACCCCTGTCTCTGCTTATGCTTAGAGTTCTCACAAATCACACGCAGAACGCCTCTACGCTTGATCACTTTACATTTCTTACAAATTTTTTTTACAGATGCTCTAACTTTCATAAAAATCCTCAAATATTTGCGGCACAACAACCTAACACAGGCCGTAACAATCAGTCTAGTGTTGATTTACAAGTTTTTAAGTGATTGCCCTCTTAATTTTTTCGTAAACTACCTCTGTGTCTTCAGTTCCATCAACCTCTAAGTACAGCCCTTGCTTTTTAAAATACTCCACCAGCGGTAGTGTATCTTTTTTATATGCTCTGAACCGGTTAAGAATGACTTCTTCCTTATCGTCATCTCTTTGGTAGAGGGCCGCTTGACCGCACTTATCGCATACCCCAACCACCTTGGGTGGTGAGTAGGTTACGTGATAAACCGAACCACAACTCTTACAAACTCTTCTGCCCGTGAGCCGAGTTACAAGCTCTTGCTCGGGAACCTCCAGGAAAATGGCTTTGCCAATCACTGAATTATGTTCTTCAAGTAAGTCTTCTAACGCCTGCGCTTGTGCCAAAGTTCTTGGAAAACCATCTAGAATGAAATTTTTTCCATCTAGTTTTTCGAAAACTTCGCTCACCATCCCAATCGTCACACTGTCGGGAACCAACGCTCCCTTATCAATGTAGCTCTTGGCTTCTACCCCCAAAGGAGTCTTGTTTTTAATGGCGGAACGAAACAAATCACCGGTACTAATTTGGTGCATACTTAACCGCTCAACCAAAAGAGCCGACTGTGTTCCCTTGCCCGCCCCAGGAGGGCCGAACAAAACCAAGTTCAAAACTGTACCCTTCTTCCCCTGATTTTAACGCCCTTAACAAGCCCTTCATATTTTGATGAAAGTAAATAGGACTGAATCTGTTGGGAAGTATCTAAAGCGACCCCAACCACGATTAATAACCCCGTACCGCCAAAATAAAAAGGAACCTTAAGCTGTTGTGCCAATAATGTTGGTAGAATACAAAGCGCACTCAAATAGATAGCGCCGCCAACATTTACTCGTTCAATAACTTTCTGAATATAATCTGCTGTGCTTTTTCCAGCTCTTACACCAGGAATAAATCCGCCATATTTTTTCAAGTTTTCAGCAACATCATTCGGATTAAAAACGATCTCCGTGTAAAAAAAGCAGAAGAAAACAATTAAGCTAACAAACAGAATGTTGAAAATCGTACCGCCAGGACTAATAGACTCCTGAATTTTTCGTAACCAAGGAGTGTCAATAAACTGCGCCATTGTCGCCGGGAACATCAATAAGCTACTAGCAAAAATCGGTGGAATAACCCCAGAAAAGTTGATTTTCAATGGTAAATGGCTGGTCTGAGCCGCCATTGCATTAGCACCACCACGTTGTGAATATTGAATCGGAATGCGCCGTTGACCAACTTCAAGGAAGATAATCAAACCAATAATTACTACCATGAGCAACAACAAAATGAATGCAATAGGAGCAGCCATATTACCAGTCTTAACCTGTTCGAAAAGTGCATAACCGCCACTTGGTAGATCGGCAACGATACCCGAAAAGATGATAATACTGGAACCATTACCAATACCGCGTTCAGAAATTTGCTCACCTAACCACATGATAAAGCAAGTACCTGCTGTCAACGTAACAATCGTCATGAATTTGAACGGTAAAAAACCTACCATGGGTGATTTTACAATGGGATTACCGTCGACCACCTGATTCATTAACCAAGTACTGATACCGTACCCCTGAATGACCGCTAAAACCACCGTACCATAACGGGTAAACTGAGTGATTTTTTTACGACCAGCTTCACCTTCTTTTTTTAATTGCTCTAAATAAGGAACCACAGTTTGAAGAAGCTGGAAAATGATGGAGCTGGAAATGTAGGGCATAATCCCAAGAGCAAACACACTGAATTTCTTAAGAGCGCCGCCTGAGAATGTATTAAATAAACCAAAGAGTGTTGCATTTTTTTGGGAAAAGAAAGTCGTAACGGCACCCGCATCTACACCAGGAACCGGCACGTGAACACCTAAGCGATAGATAATTACCATTGCTACGACAAATAAAAGTCTATTGCGTAGCTCTACGTTTCTCGCTAATCCACCAGTTGCATTCACTGAATGACCTCTGCTTTTCCGCCCGCTGACTCAATTGCTGTTTTTGCAGAATTACTAAATTTATGTGCTTTAATTGTGATTGGTTTTGAAAGTTTACCTTGGCCTAACACTTTAATAGGACCTGTTCCTTTGGCAATCCCAGCGTTCTTTAAAACCTCTGGATTTACTTCACCAGACATTTTCTCTAACTGGCCGACATTTACCACTTGGTAAGAAGTGCGAAACACGTTCACAAAACCACATTTAGGTACGCGACGCTGCAAAGGCATTTGACCGCCTTCGAAACCTTTAGTTGGAAACTGGCCACCAGATCTAGCCTTCTGTCCTTTGTGACCATTTGTAGAAGTACCGCCCATTCCTGAACCGCAACCTCTACCAATTCTTTTCTTCCGGGTCTTAGAACCTTTTTTATATTTTAATTCAGCAAGAATTCCCATGATCATTTCCCCAGTTACTTATTAACTGTCACTTCTAATAGATGTTGTACTTTCATGATTTGACCGCGCATTGCTGGATTGTCTTGAACAACAACCTCAGAATTTACACGTCGTAAACCCAAACAACGAACAGTGTCGATTTGTGACTTTGTGCAACCAATCGTACTGCGTTTCAATTTTACTTTAAAAGATTTAGCCATATATCACCCGTTAAACTTTGCCGAGAATGCGAGCTCTGTTTAATTGTTTTAATCCGTTCATTGTCGCTCTAACTGCATTATGTGGATTAGTAGTACCCACGCATTTAGTAAGAATGTCTTTTACGCCTACCGACTCAAGCACAGCACGAACTGCACCACCGGCGATAACGCCCGTACCAGCTGCCGCAGGTCGCATAAAAACTTTGGCGGCGCCAAACGTCCCAATCACTTCGTGGGCGATTGTTCGGCCTTCATGTAATGGATAGGAATTAAATAATTTTTTAGCTGCACGACTGGCCTTACCAATAGCTTCTGGAACTTCACCGGCTTTACCTGTTCCGATACCAACATCTCCAGATTTATTTCCTACTACGACAAGTGCTGCAAAAGAAAAACGGCGACCGCCCTTAACAACCTTGGCGACCCTCTTAATAGCAACTACGCGTTCTTCGAATTCTACATTTGGCCTTTCCAAACATGCCTCCTAAAATTGTAATCCGGCTTCACGAGCAGCATCAGCCAAAGCTTGAATACGACCGTGATAAGCATAACCATTGCGATCAAACACTACACTTTTAATATTTTTTCCTACAGCTAACTTAGCAACTTCAGCGCCGACTTCCTTAGCTACATCTTTTCCACTTTTACCTTTAAAAGCGCCTGACTTTTCACCTTTAAGGCTTGATGAAGAAAATAGAGTAACACCAGTGGCGTCATTTACTATCTGTGCGTAAATATGTTTCGAGCTGCGAAAAACAACTAATCTTGGGCGCTCTTCCGTGCCTTTGATTTTTTTGCGAACGCGAACTTTACGTTTCAATCTGCCAGTTACGTTTTTATCTGTTCTTTTTTTAATTTTTAATCTCACGACTAACCTCAATTATTTAGTAGCAGACTTTCCTGCTTTACGACGAATATGTTCATCACTGTACTTAATACCTTTGCCAAGATAGGGCTCAGGCTTTTTCCAGCTGCGAATTTTTGCAGCCACTTGCCCAACTAGATCCTTGTTATAACCACTGATGACCACACTTGTTTGTTTATCTACTTTAATTTCAATGCCTTCAGGAATGTCGTACTTAACAGGGTGACTAAAGCCAATAGTGAGCTCTAGCTGTTTACCACTAACCGCCGCGCGATAACCAACACCCACTAATTCCAATTTCTTTTGGTAACCCGTGGTGAGGCCTGTAACCGCGTTCTGTACCAACGATCGGTAAAGCCCCTGAAGCGCACGTGTTTGTGCGAGGTCATTGTTACAATTAAAAAGAACTTGCCCGCTTTCAATCTTAGCGGAAATTTCTTTTTTCATTTTTACTGTTAGCGAGTTTTTGGCACCCTTAACAACAACTTCGTTGTTAGGAGTAACAGAAACCTGCACTTTATTATCGAATTTTACCGGTGCTTTTCCAATCCTCGACATATGCCCCTACCAAACCTGACACAAAAGTTCGCCACCGAGTTTTTTCTCTTCGGCTTCTTTGCTGCTGATAATACCCTTGTTCGTACTAAGGATGGAAAAACCATAGCCTGAACGAACTTTAGGGATTCTTTCACATTTAACATAAACACGTCGTCCAGGAGTACTCACCCGACGAAGCTCTTCAATCGCATGGTCACCATTATCAAGATAGCGCAGATAAATACGCATCATGCTTTGAACGCCAACTTTGACTACGCGAAAATCCTTGATGAGACCCGCGTCTTTTAAAATTTCGGCTATACCAGCTTTAACTTTCGAGCTTGGTACATCAACCTTCTCATGCTTAGCTTGGCCGGCATTACGAACTCTTGTAAGAAAATCACTAATTACATCCATTTATCCCTCCGACCTTACCAACTGGCCTTAGTAACACCAGGAATCAAACCTAGGTTAGCATTCTTGCGAAAACAAAGACGACATAATTGAAATTTGCGAATGTAACCACGAGGGCGACCACAAGTGCGACAACGACGTACTGTTCGCGTCGAAAACTTCGGTTTCTTATTTGCTTTTTCGATCATTGCTTTTCTAGCCACAGTTTAACCCCTTAATTCTTTCTGAATGGAACGCCAAGAGCTTCCAATAAAGCTCTGCCTTCAGTATCACTTTTTGCTGAAGTACAGAAAGTGACATTCATACCTTGGACTTTAGCCACTTTTTCATAGTTAATTTCAGGAAATACGATTTGCTCTTTTAAACCCATGTTGTAGTTACCGTGTCCATCAAATCCACGATTGGGTAAACCACGAAAATCACGAACGCGAGGAATCGCAACATGAATCAAGCGTTCAAGAAACGCCCACATGCGGTCACCACGT
>CAYPZY010000155.1:0-6942 GCA_964415155.1 uncultured Bdellovibrionales bacterium | reverse complement strand
AAACATCTTTTTCCGCGAGCCAAATTTTAGGAATTCCGGCAGGACTTTATTTTTCCAATTTGTGGGACTGGCATGCGCCGTTTTTAATGATTGTGGCCGTGAGTCTTGTCGCAGGATTCATTATCATTTTCTACATGCAACCGGTAAATAAGCATCTTCTCAACCGCGTGGATAAAAAGGCACTTCACCATTTTTGGATAACTATTTCCAATCGTCGATATCTACTGGCGTTTGCCACCACAGCGCTACTGAGCACCGGCGGTTTTATGTTAATGCCATTTGGTAGTGCATTCACCGTTGGTAACCTGGGAATTGATATATCAAAGTTACCGACGATTTACTTAATCACAGGAATATGTGCTCTTATTTTTGGACCGCTGATAGGAAGAGCTGCCGATCGATTCGGCAAGTTTAAAGTATTTTTGTTTGGGGGATGCGTCTCTATTGTCATGGTTGTTTTCTACACGAACATGGGTACTTCACCGCTTATACTGGTGATTCTGGTCAACGCAATTTTATTTGTTGGAATCTTTTCGCGCATGATCCCGGCCCAAGCCATGATGTCGGCAATTCCAGAAGCGGAAAACAGAGGTTCCTTCATGGCGGTGAGTTCATCGTTACAACAGATTTCTGGAGGTCTCGCCTCCGTTATCGCCGGTAGCATCGTTGTTTCAGGCGCTGGTGGTAAGCTCGAGCATTTTAATACGCTAGGCTACATTCTTGTTTTTACGACGCTCACGACAATGATCATGATGTATAAAATCCAGAAGTCGATTCCCAAGTCCTAAGTTACTCTTTGGGCTTCTCCGGTTCCGGAGCAACTTGCTCTTTTTTTTGCTTCTCTCGCTCCGCCCGCTGATCACGAAGTTGCTTTAATAAGCGACGCTTTTCTTCCTCGAAAATCTGCCGGTTAGCGCGCTTCTCAGCAGCATCTGCTTTATTTTGATCTTCCTCGTGAATGATATTCCCCATCTTTGCATTGGACTCTTTAGGATCAAAGTCAGCACCCTTTTGAACTCCACGTGGCCGCTTAGTGCCAAGAACGCGCTCAGCTTTTTCTATCTGCTCGGAGAGATCAATAGTAACGTCGCCAAAACAATGAAGCTGACAGGAAAGTCTTCTGTGATCGACAAAGTAAGCTGAACCGATCAAACTTAGCTCCGTGGTTGAAGGTGGCAATACATTTTGCTCGCCTTCCACGATATTTACCCGACATTCAGCGCAGGATGGAACACCTTTGCAAATAGACTTGATGTGGATGTTATTTTCGTGTGCCAAATGCATGACCGATTTATCAGAGGTTGTCTCTAATTCAATATTTTGCGGGACAAATTTTACTTTCATACTACCTTCAATTTGGCAAATTTCTTTTTACCAACTTTCACAATTATTTCTTCGCCGCTCTTTAAATTAAGCTTGAATTGTGGATCAGTGATTTTTTCATTGTTAAATTCGACAGCTTTACCTTCGATCATACGACGAGCTTCGCTGGTGGACGCCGTGAGTTTTAAATCTGCTAATAGTTTGCAGACCCAAAGGCCATCTGCGGCTTTCACCGACAGCTCTGGCATATCATCGGGAAGACCTTTATTCGCAAAAACACGATTAAACTCGTCGACGGCCTTTTCTGCGGCATCAGCTCCGTGGAATCTAGCCACGAGAGTTTTCGCTAAGTTTACTTTGATATCACGCGGGTGCATTTCGCCAGACTTCATTTTATTTTTCATCTGACTGATTTGCTCAACTGTCATATCTGTAAGAAGTTCGTAGTAGCGGAACATGAGTTCATCTGACACGCTCATGGTTTTGCCAAACATGTCTTTGGGAGAATCTTCAACACCTATATAGTTATTAAGACTCTTGGACATCTTCTGAACGCCATCGGTGCCTTCCAAAATCGGCATCATCAATACACATTGAGGTGATATGCCGTAGGACTTTTGCATTTCCCGACCAACCAACAAATTAAAACGCTGATCCGTTCCACCGAGCTCTACGTCAGATTTTAATTCGACGGAATCGTAGCCTTGCACTAAGGGATACAAGAATTCATGAATAGAAATCGGCGCTCCCTGTTTGTAGCGCTTACTAAAATCGTCGCGCTCAAGCATGCGCGCCACCGTGTAATGACCTGCGAGCTTTATAAAATCAACGGAAGTAAATTTATTCATCCAGGTGGAGTTATAAGCCACTTCGGTTTTCTTTTGATCGAGAATTTTAAAGACCTGACGAGCGTAGGTTTTGGCATTTTCTTGAACTTCGGCGACAGTGAGTGCGGGTCTAGTTTCATTTTTTCCCGTTGGATCACCGATGAGCCCAGTGAAATCGCCAATTAAAAATACCACGTGGTGCCCCAGCTCTTGAAACTGGCGCATTTTGTTGATCAATACGGTATGTCCCACATGCAAATCAGGTCGTGAGGGATCAAATCCCGCTTTAATATTAAGAGGTTTCTTTTTTTTGTAGCTATCCGTTAATTTTTGTAAAAGATCGGCCTCTGACACGATATCAGCGACCCCCTTCATCAAAAGCTTTAACTGCTCTTTTGGTTCTTTAAATTCCACGGACAAACCTTAACGTGCGTGTTCAACAGCGCGAGTTTCACGAATAACCGTGATTTTGATTTGTCCCGGATAAACGAGCTCTCGCTCAATTTTGCGCGCGATATCGCGGCTGAGCATGACGGCCTGTTCATCGGTAACTCGACTACCTTCCACTAACACACGAATTTCTCGGCCAGCTTGCAGAGCGAAAGTACGAACCACACCTTCAAAGCTATTACCAATAGATTCTAGATCTTCGAGACGTTTGATGTACGATTCTGTTGTCGACCGACGAGCCCCGGGACGAGCGCCACTAAGAGCGTCAGATGCCTGTACCAAGTAAGCGTAAACTGTGTTGGGTTTTTCATCCTCGTGGTGGGAACGTATCGCGTGACAGACAGCTTCCGTTTCACCATGTTTTTTTGCGAATTCAGCACCGATAACGGCGTGACTTCCTTCCATACTATGATCAAGCGCTTTGCCGATGTCATGCAAAAGTGTGGCGCGTTTTGCGAGCTTCACATCAACACCTAGTTCTGCGGCCATCATCCCAGCGATGTGAGCTGCCTCAATCGAGTGATAATAATTGTTTTGGTTGTAAGAGTAGCGATACTTCAAACTGCCAACAAGCTTCATCACTTCCGGATGCATGTCAGTGAGACCAAGCTCATAACAAGCTTTCTCACCGTCTTCTTTAATGACTTTAAACATATCTTTTTTACATTTATTAACGATTTCTTCGATGCGCGAAGGATGCACACGACCGTCCTCGATTAGAGTTTCCAGAGCGATACGGGCAATTTCACGACGAACAGGATCGAACCCCGAAATGACGACTGCTTCTGGCGTATCATCGATGATTAAGTCGACACCACAAGCCGCCTCAAGAGCGCGAATGTTACGACCTTCGCGGCCAATGATTTTACCTTTCACCTCTTCGTTAGGAAGAGCGACAACACTCACCGCACGTTCAGCAACCGTTTCATTAGAATAACGAGCGATGGCCATACTGATAATGCGTTTAGCTTTCTTTTCGGCTTCCTGTTTAGCTTCTTCTTCGATGGCAATCGCTGCCCTTGCCGCCTCGGTTTTCGCTTCGTTGGATACAGCATCGACAAGTTGTTGTTTCGCTTGCTCAGTCGTGTATGAGGCAACGCTTTCAAGCTTTGAAACCAATTTCGATAAGTTTTCTTGAGCTTTGTTTTCCAGTTCTTTTATTTTATTTTCTGCAATAGAAACTTTTTCGATTCTCGCTTTAAGCTCTCTTTCGCGATCTTCAAATTTATGATCAAGTTCCTTTAGCTTTTTATCCATGTGATGATCTTTGTCTTTCAATTGATGTTCCATCTGGGAAAGCTTTTGTTTTTGGCGGTTGATATCCCCCTCAACATTTTTACGAGCACGGCCTTCAAAATCACGAGCACGATTTTTCGATTCATTTTCAATTCGGCTAGCTTCCGATTTGGCCTTCTGAATGATTTTTTGCGCCTCCGCTTGGGCATCCTCACGTTTTTTCTTGGCCTGCAACGTTTTGTATTGATTTAAGGCCAGTGCGCCAATTGCGATTCCACCAACTGCTGCTAAAAGTATCCATACGATAGTCATTTCACGCCTCCTTAGGCATCACGAGAATTTAAGCAGGAATTCTCAAAATAATATTCTCGGTAATCACACAGTCCATTGGAATATCGTGATCACCACAAGGAACTTGCTCAAGCACCTGGCCTGAAAAACAAACTCCTATTTTTTTACCGGTAAAACTGGCCAGATATCTGTCGTAAAAGCCTCTGCCTCGGCCCAAACGATATCCAGCTTTATCAAAAGCAACACCCGGAACCAAAAGCCCACGCAATTTCCCTTTGGGAACCAATTGCGATCGCGATGGATTTGGCTCAAAAATTCCCAAAGAGCTGCGTTGAAACGGCCCTTGCGGAATATAAAATTTCAGGTCATTACCCTCTACGCGGGGAAAAGCCCAGGTGATGTTTTTGAGTTCAAAAACGGCCTGTAAGTTTGGCTCAGATTTAGTCGCAATAAATGCGCCCCAAATGCCAAACTCTTTTGCAAGATGATCGCCGACGCGTCTGTTGATACACAGTTGGCTAGAGGAGCTTGCTTTAGCAATCTGTGCATTCTTACGTATTCGCGATTTCTCTTCTAAAAGAGTTTTATCTGAAGCCATAGCTTCCCCACTTTTGATCAGTGAGGATGGGCTGTGGCGTATCGGGGGTAAAAATGTGGCGACGTTCTTGTGAGGCTGGCGTGGCGAGTTGCCGCGATGAGATCGATAGCGAGCCGTTAAATCTGTCGCTTAAGAAAAATAAAAGAAAAAATATAAATATGAACCAAACCATTTTAATTCCAATAGCGCCGATCGTTAAAGACCAATTCCCAACTGATCGATGCGAGTGGACTCAAGCTCTGAGACTATTTCGATGGCTTGTCCCTCAAGACGATCAAGTTCCTTGCGAACTTGGGTTTTGAGGGCAATAAGTTCTTCAGCAATGTTTAATGAAGCTAACAGCAAAGCTTTTTGTAAAGATTTGTTTTTTGATCTTTTAAGTGTTGCTTTTACTTTTCCGTCGACGAGATCGACGAGTTGATGAACGCTCTCTTCGCTTAAGGCCGTGCGTACTTTTAGACGCATGCCAGCTATTGTCACATCATATAGAGCTTTTTCAAGCACAACCAAAGTCTCCAGATACTAAATGTCCACTGATACTTATTTAGTATCTTATCTCTCTCTTTCGGGTCAATTTTTGCGGCCTTTGGCTCGCGGTGTTAGTGCTTTTTCTAGCTAATAGTTGGCTGAAATTAGTGCATTTTTGCGAGTTTAGTTGAGGTCTAGGTTGGTTTCTTGGTCTAGGCTGTGGAGACACTTGTGGATAAATAAATTTTGTTTGGTCGGGCGGCCGGTGGATATACGATCGCGTTAGGGCGCCGCGGGCGCTGCTGAAAGAGGCTTCCCCCACTTCAGCAATTTTCACCTTGGGCGCCCAAGGTGAAAAGTAGCAACTTACTTCAACAAGCTACTGCACTCCCCCAACGCTCGCCCCACACAAAATTATTTACAAGGCTTATAGGTAATACCAGCGTCGCCGGTTTGCCAAACAACTTTCATTGTTTTATTTTCGGCGCCCATGGTAACAGTACCAACAGTGATCTTGCCCTTTTCGGAAGTCACAGTCAGGGTATTGTCAGACAATTCCCATTTCTTATTTTGACCATCAACTCGACGCCAACGATAAGTGTCGGAACCTTTACCTAAATCATATCGATCCGTTTTTCTAACGCCGTTTTTTAGATACTCGTTTCTTTCTTCAATTCTGATGTCATACAAGGCGTTGGTAGGATCCATATCGACATAACTTACACACCAAGGATTGGCAGTAATTTGATCTTTCAACGACACGGCCGTCGTTCCTTGCGGACTCTCCGATTTACCTGGAGCTCCTTTATCAGCACTGTCAGATGACTTTCCACAAGCAACTAGCGTGGAAACTAAAACCGACAAAACAAAAAATGATTTTTGTGCACTCATGATTCCCCCTTTATTAAAATTTAGCAAAATCTTTAGCAAGACGGGGGCCACCTTCATCTCGACTGTAAAGGTGTCCTTTAGAATTTTTGGAAGCTTTTACATTTTCCAGGAAAAAAATGAGGCAGGCATTTTTGCTAGTGTAGGTCCCTGAGAATGACTTCCACTGGCGAAAGTACGCGGGTAAGGGGCGCCGCGGGTGCAACGCCCAACCCACTTCACTTTCCACTCAGAACTTTGGCAACCGCTTCGCCGACGCCGCCAGCTGAGGCGGGATTTTGGCCAGTGACAAGGCGACCATCAACGACAACATTGTTTTGCCAAAGACCTGCCCCGTTAAAAGTAGCGCCACGTTCTTTTAGTTTTGATTCTAAAAGAAAGGGCATAACTTTCGTCAACTCGACGGCTTCTTCCTCGGCATTGGTAAAACCTGTCACCTTTTTGCCATCGACAAGATATTTGCCGCTAGAAAGCTTAATATTTACAAGCGCTGCGGGACCATGACAGACAGCTGAAACCACACCACCATCCTCGTAAATCTGTGTGGCCACTTTCTGCAAATTCTTGTCATCTGCAAAATCCCACATGGTACCATGGCCACCGGCAAAGATAATGGCTTTGTATTTCTTGGCATCGACATCTTTAAGAGCAAGAGTATTATTGAGCTTTGCTTCCGATGTCTCCAAAAATTTTTTATTAATGGGGTCTTTCAGATCGCGACTTCTCTCATCCATCGGCGCTTTGCCACCTTGAGGGCTAGCAATGTCCACTTGATAGCCGGCCTTTTCTAATACCAGAGCTGGGTGGGCCACCTCTGGCAGATAATAACCCGTGGGTTTGCCAGTATTGCCTAGTTGGCTG
>CAYPZY010000154.1:0-6969 GCA_964415155.1 uncultured Bdellovibrionales bacterium | reverse complement strand
GACCTGATGAATTTCTTTGTAATTAAGGCTCTCGGCAATTTTCTTAGAAAGCGTGGTAATGGGATTTACTTCCTGTAAAAAAATGATATCGGGCTTCTCTTGGTTGAGAAGCTGCAGCTGATAGGTGATTCGCTTTTCTTTGCGCCCCCTGGGCTCTAGCGAGGCCATCTTAGTTGAAGAGTTGCCATCTAAACCGTGCCAGATATTGAATGTTAGGATTTTGAGAGTCACTTTGTAAGCTTTGCCCTTTTCTTCAATTATCCAGTGAATAATCTCCGAATAGAAGCCATTCACGCGGCGCATAATCGCTCGACAACGTCTAGATTTTTCCAATAAGTTCTATGGTCTTGTTCAGAGGCTTAGCTCAGTTGGTAGAGCGCCACCCTTACAAGGTGGATGTCGTGGGTTCGAGTCCCTCAGCCTCTACCAATCCTTACACTACACGAACCCATGACATTTGAAGAGCCCACGGCAGCCGAAGCCGCCGGGACTGTTGGTGGTTCTTCTCCAAAGGTAGGGGCAGACATGGTTTCGGTTCTTCTCCAAAGGTAGGGGCAGACATGGTTTCTGCTAGCTACAATATGGGTTCTTCTCCAAAGGTAGGGGCAGACATGGTTTCTGCTAGCTACAATATGCTTTCACTCTGATTCTATAATTATTAAAGTTATGCATCCCGTAAGCTCTGTTTTGTATCTCATCCATTCTTCGATGTAAACCCTCAGTTATCGAGTTGGTTTTACTAAATCTCCACATTCTCACGATCTCCTCTTTCCACTCATCCAATGTATTCCCAAGCGTTTCTAAGTTTTTGAATTTTGATATTTTTAAAGCCCGTATTGCGTCCAAAAATTGTGGGATTTGTTCACGGGCCAAGGATTTTCCATAAACCCGAGTCAAAATTAATTTCATCAGACTCTGCTTAAAATCGTAAACAGCTTTCAACGCTGGATTTTCGGATAAGTAGCGATTCAAATTTCTTCTGGATTTTTCTTTCATCTGACTCCACTCATGCATTCGCATTAAATACATTAAACCTCGGTTTTTTCTTCCGACTTCGTCGAGCTGAGACCACGTTTTTAAAAAGTGATGGTTTACTAAACGCACTACGTGAAATCTATCGGCAACAATCATGGCTTTTGAAAAATATTGGCGGGCAATGCTTCGATAAGTTTCACTTAAATCCATCACGATAACTTTACAGTTATCTCGACCGGGTAATTTCTGTAAATACTTGCCCAAATTAGATTCCGTACGACCGAGAACAATATCGTAAACTGTGTGCCTCTGCAGATTCACGAGTGTTGTTTGATAGCCTAGTTTTTTATTAAATTTTTTCTCGTCGATTCCCAAAACTTTTGGAACACTGGCATTTTTGTGCTCGCTAAATTCTCGCTGTAAAAATCGTTTGTAATATCGACCGACGGTGGCCTGACCTAAAGCCAATCTTTGGCTCACTTTCATCACGGAACTACCATCATGGTGTTTCATCGCCACTTCGTCTTTAAGTGGCTCCGTAGCTCGCTGATAAGCACCAATTCCAGGAATTCTTTGATTGAAATATTTCTTACAATCACGGCAGTGGTATTTATAAGTTCGAATAAGCAGAAAACTCTTAGCAACACCTATGCTATGGTGCTTTAAAACTCTGTTAAACCCATCCTTCTTTCTCAAATTTTCCGATTGGCAACGAACACATCTCGCTGGACCAACATATTCGGCCACGATTTCAATAGATTTTGTTCCTTGGTAAGAAATGATTTTAAAGTCGGGCAAACCGATGATAGGTTCGTGAATTGATTGGGGCAATTGGGGCTCCTTTTGTTAAAACGTTTTGTGGTAAAAACATTCTAACAGATTCCCTGACTGCCCCAGTCATTGATGGAGAACCAGATACCTGAAGTTCACTTATGAGAAAGTAAAACCGTTAGATGTCGATCCTAAAAACCTTTCCGACGATGAACTCGAACTTTGGGATAGTTTTGCCGTGCGCTTTGCACGTTCCTCCGATTTATTTCTCACTAAATTTTTAAAGGCAATTGTAAAACGAGATGACCCGGCCTTTGATGGTTCTTTTAGGGACTATCTTCATTACGCCGAAAAATTAAAAGCTTTAGAAAATCTTCCTATGTGGCTTGAGATCCGCCAATTGCGAAATGTCACTGTTCACGAATACAGCGATCAGGATTTAAAAGAAATTTTTAGAAAGCTCGTAAGTTTTACTCCTGAAATATTAAATTTAGAAAAATCATTACAAATGTTTTTGGAAAAACTATGAGATTAATACCAAGAGATATCGAAAAAATTAAAAGAATTTTTAACGAACGCATATCTCACTCTTATGATCTTCGCCTTTTCGGAAGCCGCCTCGACGATAATAAATTAGGTGGCGACATAGATCTTCTCCTGATCGTCGGCGAAGAAAATCTAGAAGTGACAAAGAATCTACGCCATGAAATTATTGATGATCTTCATGGCGCCATAGGTGAACAAAAAATCGATTTAATCATTACTACACAAGACAAAATTTCAAACGATGTATTTTTGTCATCAATTCAAGATGAAGCAAAGATTCTGTAAGGTTCCGATTAGGAATTTATAAAATCTAAAAGCTAATTCACTTTTTGGGTTCTACGGCACTAACGGCTACCATCTAACCGTAAGTACGAGTACACACAATTTAGCTTTTGCGTACCACCTAATAAGCTTTTATACTTTTGATCCTCCCACAGTAAGTCATTTCCAACTTTAAGAACTTGGTAATCACTTTCAATGATATTCAACAGTAGAAAAATTCCCATATCATCGCCCAGAACGGTTTTTATTTGGTTTTCATTCGCCGAACTAAAGTTCAATTTTCCAAAAATCTTTTCAACTTTTTCTTTAGGATTAATTGTGTCTGGATATTGATAAACTCCAATTGTTCCCTCGATTCTCTTAGCCAGACCGTCGATCGCATTACAAATTAGTGAAACTTCACCAACTTTGACTTCATCTTTGGTAAAATGATATTGTTCGGCGCTTTTAGTACTAAGGCTAGCGAAAGCTGAACATGAAACGGCAAGTACGGCGATTATTGTCACAAATCTTGTCATAGGAACTCCTGTATTCGATATAAAATAAGGAAACAATTTTTCTAGAAGTGGTGCAAATAATATTCCAATAAGTTGGAATAAGATTCTGACCAAAAATAAACGGGGTTTTTAGATCAGGTTTTGTTAACCCCAACTCTTCGACAAAGCAACAATGCCATTGTTGTGCCTATGACATGATGGAGCTTGAAGCTGCCATACTATTGATCTGACGGCAATGCTATTGAGAATTGGTTTGCTATTTTAGAACTAAAGAAAGCGCCTTTAGTCCCGCAGCGTTTTCCTCTGGAGTTTGCCCCGAAAAGCCAAGGCGCAAATGACGGCCAACTTTGCCACTCAGTTGATAAAGATGTTCAGGATAAACTGAAATTCCTTGCTCCTGCGCTCGCAATGCCAGCTTTGAAGAGTTCTCACCTGTATCCAGCCAAATTGCCATACCACCGTCTGGAGTGCGCCATGAAATTTGTGGATACTCAGTCTTCAATTGCTTAAGGCAAATCTCCATCGCCCGTAACCTTAACTCATAAGCCCTGCGAGCCCTGCGCAAGTGGCGTTCAAATCCACCTGAGGCCATCCATAATGACAAAGTTTTTTGCATGAGGTGTTCATTCTGACGAGATGAAATTCGCTTCAGCTTTGCTAACTCCTTCGCAAGGTTTTCAGGAACTGCCATAAAACCAATTCTGGCAGAAGGAAATAGGATCTTTGAAAATGTCGACACGTACACAACTAACCTGCCAGGATCAAAGCTCGCGAGCGGCGCTACTGGTTGGCTCACATAGTGAAATTCGTGATCATAGTCATCTTCCAAAATCAAAATACCATATTTATAAGCAAGCTCATATAGATGAAGTCTTCTTCGCGCCGATAGTGTGACTGTGGTTGGATATTGATGAAGAGGTGTGACATATATAAGTCGAAACTTTTTTTGTTTCAGTAGCTTTTCCAAATGCTCTGTCACAATACCTTCCGCATCAACAGGAATAGGAACAACTTTAGCCCCAGCAAAACGAAGTGCCTCAATGGCGGGTGGATATCCTAAGGCCTCAACCGCGACATAGTCGCCGGGTTTAACCATAAGTTGTGCCAAAAGAAAAATCGCCTCTTGAGAACCATTTGTAACGACAATTGAGCGGTCACTGACATTGCGGACTCTCCGCAGATAGATGGATATTTGATCCGAGAGACTACGCTCACCGATTGGGTCTCCATAAGTAAGGAGGTCTCGATTTTTCAAAGCATCATAGATAAACGACTTAAACTCCTTAAGAGGAAATAGTCGTGGATCAGGAAATCCCGACGGAAACGCGTATCGAAATTTAGGTGACTGACGATAATCACCAATCTTCACAGGGCGAGATACCTTAAACTTTGTTGTTCGAGCTTGTACCTCTCTATTTACAGTGGATCTTGGTTGAAGGAAAGTCGATGGAAGTGTTTCGACCACGCAATAGTGAACTTTCTCTTGTGCCTCGATCCACCCCTCGGCAACCAATTCTGAAAGTGCATTCATTACGGTGTGCCGATCAAATTTTAATTTCTTGGCTAGTTCTCGAGTAGACGGAAGAACATCACCTGGTTTGAGATGCCCCTCACGAATAGCGGTGCGAAGGCCTTCTGCTAAACGCTGATACTTTGGCGCTGGGCTTTTAGGCAAAGTAAACAATAGCTCTTTCATCTGGTTGATTGTTAATTATCATTCTGGTTGTTTTTTATCAACCAGATCTTTGGTACGTTCTGGCCGTGAGGTATTTAATTTCAGGGAGACTATAATGGCCTGGGCGACAGAACCGATAGAATTATCAACTAATAATATTACTGTTCGAACAATTACTGAAAAAGACATTGAAGGAATTGTCGAAGCTATCCACGATCCCACGGGCTGGAGTGGTCGAATGTGGGGAATCGACACGCCAGACAAGATTCGTGATATGTTGAATAGACAAATCGATTCGCACAAGAAACAGGAGTGTAATCCTTTTGTCTATTTTGTTGGTGACGATGTTGCAGGGATAAGCAGATATCATAGTTTGTTTCCTAGTCGAAAAGCTTTAGAAATTGGCGGAACCTGCATCGCTCCCAAATGGCGTCGCACCTATGTGAATACCGAAGTAAAAAGCCTTTTGTTTACCTATGCCTTCGAACATCTGAGCGCAGTGCGTGTCGAGTTGAGAGTGGATTGCCGAAACTATGTCTCACAAATGAATGTTTTGCGTCTGGGGGCTGCATTTGAAGGAATAATTCGCCACTGGCAAGTTCGAAACAACGGGGATCTCCCAGACGGAAAACTTTACTGTATTACAAACAAGGATTGGCCCACCGTAAAAGAACGCTTTGTCGCGCTTCGAAATCAACAGCGGCCTAAAAGTCGATTCTTACCATGGGAAATAGAAAGTAAAGACTTGCAATTAAGGATTTGTCAGCTCACAGATTCCAATGAATTGCTTTCGTTGATTAGCAAAAATAGAGAAATACTTTCCGAGAGCTTTCCACAATCCAGCTGTCTCGAATCGTCAGAACAAGTCGATTCTTACATCGCGGACAGAGCCCATTGGGCCACCGATGGCACTGCCTTTTACTATGGTGTTCGTTTTAAAAATAACGGTCAAATGATCGGCCAGCTTCAGGTCAAGCGAATCAACTGGGAATCGCGCTCTGCTGAACTAGGTTACTTTGTAGATGCCGAATACCGAAGGCGAGGAATTGCATCACAAATGATTAAGCTCGTCACAGCAGAGCTTTTCGAAATTCATGGCTTTCGACGTTTAACTTTAAGATCTGTTCTCAAAAATGAAGCCAGCATTAAATTGGCAGAAAAACTTGGTTTCAAAAGAGAAGGTGTTCTTCGTGAAGAGTTTATCACTGGCAAAGGAGAGATCGCCGATAGCGTACTCTTTTCAATGCTTAGAACTGACTAGCTGCAAATGGACTATGAACTTTTTGCGAAGCGACCATTGCTCAAGCAAGAAATAAAGTCTGAATTTGTATCTCCTGCTAAATCGAAACAGCGGTGAATCTTAGACGAAGTTTCACCCAATTCGTAACAGTATTTAATGTAAGAATAGCAATCCTTGCCATTTTGAAAACAAACTTGGTAGCAGGCTTCAGCCACGTCATCGCTGACAGACTCTTTTTATTTACTCACAAAAAGCGCAAAATAATTATTAAGCATGTGACTTAGCGTACTCAGACTCATTGGTTTGTCTCGATCCTGAAAAGACACGCAGCTTACACTTTGGATGTCGGGATTTGAAAAATAAAAAGTCGCAACTGTGTTATACGCACGCTCTTCGTAGCGCATCCAGAATTTTTCATCTTCGCCAATTTCCCGACCTTTTTTTAGCGAGACCCCGATAACTTGAAATTGGTTTTGGTAGCGTCCTGTCAAACAAAGATTTTCAAGACTGATTTCTTTCATCTTGGCAACACGTTCTGATACTCGCAGAACGCATTTCCCTGGGCCGGTATTCATATCATTGCCTAAATAGGCAAAAATGACGTTTTCGGTGCTTGGATTCCTGATTTTCACTCCCGGTAAAAGAATAAAGACTGAAGGCTGTATTTCTTCCAAGTTTGCATTTGCCGAAATCTCTGTTGGGCCACCATTACCTGTCGATGAAATCGCCATCGCCGAATTAGAAAATAGCAAAAACACAGGTAACACAGGTAACCCAAGTACCAAGGTAAAAATCGATTTTCTCACTATAAGCTCCTTGCAGGAGCTCTAGAGAGCAATGAGCGGGCCATATTTATTTTAATTAGAACAGGTAAAAGTGCTAAAATGGTGTCAACGAAATTTACAGAGTCCTCGATTTGTCACTGTAGACGTTTCTATCTCAAATTTGTGTAAGTAATTGATCAGTCGTTTTGATGTACCGAG